>JAHRYZ010000061.1:0-11700 GCA_020621905.1 Rhizobium sp. | reverse complement strand
AGGCCGAAGCGGTGGTTGGAGCCGCCGCCGAGGCGAACGGCGTATTTCTCCACCGCCCGCAGGCCCGGCAGGGTCTTGCGCGTGCAGGTGACGCGGGCATGGGTGTGGGCGATCTCGGCGGCGAAACGCGCCGTGTAGGTCGCGACGCCCGAAAGATGCATCAGGAAGTTCAAGGCGACCCGCTCGGCCGACAGGATGGAGCGCGCCGGGCCTTCGACGCGGATGAGCGCGTCGCCGGGTTTTACCCTATCGCCGTCCGCGACCTTCGCCTCGAAGACGACCGAGCGATCGACAAGCCGGAAGGCGGCGCGCGCCAGTTCGATGCCGGCGATCACACCGTCCTCGCGGCTGTTGAGCGCCGCCCGCACCGTCTTTTCCGGTCCGATGGTTGCGTAGGTCGTGATGTCGCCGGCGCGGCCGAGATCCTCGATCAGCGCCGCCCGCACCTGGTCCTCGACCATCAGCGGGAGCAATACGGGGCGAAGGGGCTCGGTCATCGGATACTACCTCTGTCTTGGATCAGCCGGCGATGTCGGTCGCGATGCGCTCGGCATCCTTCAGGGTCATGAAGGTGCGACGGCGCAGGGCTTCCACCGGTTCCGGGAAATCGGAACGGAAGTGCCCTCCTCGGCTCTCCTCGCGCTGGAGCGCCGCGGTGGCGATGAGCTTGGCGGCGGTCGCCATGTTGGAGAAGCGGACGCGCCTGTTAATACCTTCGAGACGGACGATCTGGCGGATCAGGTCCTTTAGGCCTTCGGCATCGCGGATGACGCCGGCATGGGCCGACATCTCGCGGCGCAGCGCCTTCAACTCGGCGCTGTCTTCCAGCGTCACCAGTTCGTCGTTCTCGCCGGCATCCTTCGGCCATTCATAGAGCGAGGATTCGGGCAGCATGCCCTTGATGCTCTCGGCGATCCGGGCGGCAAACACCACCGCCTCCAGCAGCGAATTGGAGGCCAGACGGTTGGCGCCGTGCACGCCGGTCGAGGTCACCTCGCCGGCCGCCCAGAGCCCGTCGACCGTGGTCTTGCCATCGGCATCCACCAGCACGCCGCCCATATGATAGTGCACGGCCGGCACGACCGGGATGGGCTGGGTCACAGGGTCGATGCCCGCCGCCTTGCATGAGGCATAGACGGTGGGGAAAAGATCGGCGAAATGCGCGCCGACCGCCTTGGTGCAATCGAGGAAGGCGCCGCGGCCGGCCTTCACCTCGGCAAAGACGCCGCGCGCGACGATGTCGCGTGGCGCAAGCTCGGCATCGGCATGCAGGTCCGTCATGAAACGGTGCCCGGCGCGGTTGATCAGGATCGCCCCGTCGCCGCGCAGTGCCTCGGTCGCCAGCGGAGCCGGGTCCTGGCCGATGTCGATGGCGGTCGGGTGGAACTGGACGAATTCCGGATCGGCGATCATCGCACCGGCCTTCGCAGCCATGCCGACGCCGGCGCCGCGCGCTTCAGCCGGATTGGTGGTCACCTGGTAGAGATGGCCGATGCCGCCCGAGCAGAGCACCACGGCGCGCGCTGGAAAGGCGACCCGGGTCTTCGACTGGCCGGCATCCGGACGGGCGATGACGCCAGAAACGAAACGGCCCTCGGCCACCAGTTCCTCGACGACATAACCTTCCATCACACGGATCGACGGCGTCTTGCGCACGGTGGCGATCAGCGCCTCCATGATGGCGCGGCCGGCCTGGTCACCCTTGACTCGGACGATGCGGCGCTCGGAATGGGCGGCCTCGCGTGACAGCAGAAGCTGGCCTTCGAGGTCGCGGTCGAAGGGAACACCATAGGCAAGGAGGTCGCGGATACGGTCCGGGCCCTCCGAGATCATCAGGCGGGCGATGCGTTCGTCGACGATGCCGGCGCCGGCCGCCAGCGTGTCGGCAAGGTGCTTTTCGAAGGTGTCGCCGGGGCTCATTGCCGCGGCGATGCCGCCTTGCGCCCAGGCGGAAGACGCCCCCTGCCCGATCGGCTGCCGCAAGGATCGTCACCGGACGCGAGCGCGAGCTTCAGGGCGCAGAACAGGCCGCAGGCCGCCGCCGATGATGACGATATATCGACGCCCTGCCGGATTGCGGGCGCATGGATTGGTTTCGTCGACATTCAGGCAATCTCCACCGGCGAAAGGCCGGACCTCGTCAATTCTTCAGATTGATCATGCGTTCGACCGCGAGGCGCGCCCGACCGGCGATCGCCGGATCGACCACGACCTCCTCCGTCATTAAGAGCAGGCTGTCGAGGATCTTCGGCAGGGTGATGCGCTTCATGTGCGGACAGAGATTGCACGGCTTGACGAAGTCGACGTCTGGCACCTCGGCCTGGATATTGGACGCCATGGAGCATTCGGTCACCAGCAGAACACGACCCGGACGCTTCGTCTTCACATAGTCGATCATGCCCGAGGTCGAGCCGGCATAGTCGGAGACCGCCAGAACGCTCGGGTGGCATTCAGGATGGGCGACGATCTCGATCGAGGGATCGGCTGCCTTGTATTCCATCAGCTCTTCCGCGGTGAAGCGTTCGTGCACTTCGCAATGGCCCTGCCAGGTGAGGATCTTCTTCTTCGTCTGCTTGGCGACGTTCATCGCCAGATATTCGTCGGGAATGCAGAGCACCGTGTCCGACTCGAAGCTGTCGACGACGGCGACCGCATTCGACGAGGTGCAGCAGATGTCGGTCTCGGCCTTCACGTCGGCCGAGGTGTTCACATAGGTGACGACCGGCACGCCCGGGTAACGGGCTTTGAGCGCCCGCACATCGGCGCCGGTGATCGATTCCGACAGCGAGCAGCCGGCCCGGCCGTCGGGGATCAGCACGGTCTTTTCCGGATTGAGCAGTTTCGAAGTCTCGGCCATGAAGTGCACACCGCACTGGACGATGATGTCGGCATCGACGCGCGTCGCGTCGCGGGCGAGCTGCAGCGAATCGCCCTTGATGTCGGCAACGCAGTGGAAGATTTCGGGCGTCTGGTAATTGTGCGCGAGGATGACCGCGCCGCGTTCCTTCTTGATGCGATTGATGGCGTGGATATAGGGCGCGAAGACCGGCCATTCGATCGCCGGGATGAAGGCCTTGACCCGCTCGTAGAAATGCTCGGTTTCCTTTGCCACCGCCGGGGTGAAGGACAGATCTGGCCGTTCCAGAATGCCGAAACGTTCCGCCGCCGTCTGCGATTGGCGCATCTGGGCAAGATTGCCGGTCCCTGAGATATGTGCCATGCCGAACCCTCTCTCCAGTTGGCAACCGACTTATGCTCAAATTGAGCAAAAATAGGATCAAAGAAAACCGGCCAGAGCCGGTGACGATGATTTAGAAAGTTTTGTGACGGTTTGCAAGGGCGATCAATCACGCTGCCGGCAGGTTCTGCCTGTTTGGTGACCATGCTCTCTTTCCGGATCGGTGAAAACAGGTAGTGTCGTGCGATGCACGGCAAGCTGCCGAGAGGTCCCATGATTGAACTTTTAGCGCTCATTCTGATCATCATCCTGTTCGTCAACAACCGTACAGCCTTCAAGCGCATCGACGCGATGGAGAAGCATATCGGAACGCTGTCGGAGCAGGTCGCGCGCCTGACATCGTCCGGCGCAACCGCACTGGTGGCCGAACCGAGGAACATGGATGCGCCCGAGCAGATGGCGATCGGCGAGACTCCCGCCCTGTCGGAAGACGGGCCGGCTGCAGCGATGGCGGACGCCACCGCCGAGGGGCAGACGGTGGCCAAGGCCCCGGCAGAGGAGCCGGCCGTGCAGCCTGCCCCATCCAGCCCTGTCTTTGCCCCGGCCGCCCGGAACGAAAGCCTGGAAACCTATCTCGGCGCACGCTGGGCCGTCTGGGCCGGAGGTCTGGCGCTGGCGCTGGGCGGGCTCTTCCTCGTGCGCTATTCGATCGAAAGCGGCCTGCTCGGCCCCGGCGTCAGGCTTTCGCTCGCCGCCCTCTTCGGCCTGTTGCTCGTGGCGGGAGGCGAGATCGTCCGGCGCAAGGCCCTGCCCCAGGCGGCGGCGCTCTACGACAATGCGATGATCCCCGGGATTCTTACGGCGGCCGGCACCTTGTCCCTGTTCGGCGCGATCTACGCCGCGCACGGGATCTACGATTTCATCGGCCCGGCCCTCGCCTTCCTGCTGCTGGCGCTCGTTGCCTTCGCCACGCTCGGCCTGTCGTTGCTGCACGGCCAGGCGCTCGCCGGTCTCGGGCTCGCCGCGTCGCTCGCCACGCCCGCGCTGGTGTCCAGCACGTCGCCGAGCCCGTGGACGCTGTTTTCCTTCCTCTCCGTCTCGCTCGTCGCGACGGCGGCGGCGTCGCGCTTGAGATCCTGGCGCGTGGTACCGGTTCTTGCCAATGCCGGGCTCGGACTGTGGGCGATCGTCTACATCCTGTTCAGCGACGGGGTCGAACTGACCCCGGTGGCGCTGGCGCTGATTGCGATGATTGCCAGTGCCCTCCTGGTCTGGCCGGCCGGTGCCTGCGACGCGGATCAGGCCGCCTGCCACCTGAGCTGGCGCAACCTTGGCCATGCCTTCACCCGCAAGCCGGCCGGGCAGTGGCTGTCGGTTTCGCTTGCCGTGCTCTTTCCGGCGCTTGCCATCGTCGCCGTCGGCGTGGCGGCGGATCTCAATCCGCTGTTTGCCATGGCGGCCCTGGTCGCGACGCTTGCAGCCGCCGGTGCCGCCCGTCGGGGCGCCGGATGGCCAGCCGTCGTGTCCGCATGCGGCGCTCTTCTCTGCCTCGGGCTCAACGCCGCCGCAACGACGGACCTCGTCCAGGGATTCGACACCGGCCTTGGCGGCGACACACCGCTCCCCGGCCTGGAGGGACAGTCGATTGCGATAGTCCTTGGCCTTGGCGCCGTCTTCCTGCTGTGCGGCCTCGCCTTCATCCGCCGCCGGGGTGCGGCCGATGCCGTCCTTTCGACGCTCTGGGCCGCGATTGCCGCTGCCGTGCCGGTGACGATCGCCTCGATCAGCTTCGTGCAATACGGCGTCTATGCGCGGGACTGGACCCACGGTCTCTACGGCATCGCGCTCGGCCTCGTACTTCTCGGTGCGACCGAATTCTTCTCCCGCGCCGGGCTCGCCACGACCCTTCGCCGCGGCCTCGACCTGCTGATCGCCGGCTCGTTTATCGCCTTCGCCTTCAGCCTGCACATGCTGACCGACGGTATCGTCACCACTATCCTTCTGCCGATCCTCGGCTTCGCCTACCTGATGGCCAATCGGGTACGGCCATGGAGCGGGCTGCCCTGGATGATGGTTGCTGCCCTTGCCTGCGTTCTCGCGAGGATCACGTTCGACCCGACATTGGTCGGGCCGGAACATCTCTCCACGACGCCATTGTTCAATGCACTTCTGCCCGGCTACGGCATTCCGGCGATCCTGGCGATCCTGTCGGCCTATGAATTGCGCAACTGGCCGGGCTTTCGCGTGCGCAACGCGCTGCAGGGGCTCGCCAGCCTTCTCGGACTATTGGCGGTCGCCATCCTCGTCCGCCATGCGATGAACGGCGGCGTGCTCGACGACCGCGTGCCGACGCTCGGCGAACAGTCAATCTACACGCTGCTGATCACCGGCCTGTCCGGCATCCTGATGACGCTCGACCTCAAGTCGCCGAGCCCGGTCTTCCGCTATGGTTCGATGGTCGCCGGCGTGCTGTCGATGGCCAATGTGCTGGTCCTGCATCTTTTCGCGCTCAATCCGTTCCTCACCGGCGAAAGCACGGGCGCCTGGCCGCTCGTCAACCTGCTGCTGATCGGCTACCTGCTGCCCGGCCTCGCCTATGCGGGGCTCGCCTTCTACGCCCGCGACAAGCGGCCGCTCCCTTACGTAACGGCGCTCGCGGTCAGTGGAGCCGTGCTCGGCTTTGCCTGGGTCACGCTCTCGGTGCGGCGCTTCTGGCACGGCGAGTTCATCGCCTCCTGGAAGGGCTTCGAGCAGGTCGAGACCTACACCTATTCGGTCGCCTGGCTTGCCATCGGCGTCGGTCTTCTGGCGCTCGGCACGAAATTCGACGCCCGCAGCCTGAGGCTCGCCTCGGCCGTCCTGGTGTTCATCTCGGTCGGTAAGGCCTTCCTGATCGACATGAGCCATCTCGAAGGCGTCCTGAGGGCGATTTCCTTCATCGGCCTCGGCGTCGTGCTGATCGGCATCGGGCTCTTCTACCAGAAGATCCTGACCAGCCGGAAGGCCCGACCGACCGTGACGGCGGAGGAAAACGGCTGAAGGCGGTTGCCATGGCCGGGCGCGGTCCCCTAGATGGTCGCCGCTGCCTTCTGCCAATCGGGACCTGCAATGACCAACGGCCTCAGCGAAACCGCCTTTGCCCCGCATGAGGCACTGGCCCGCGATCTGCTCGCCCATGCCGTGTCTGGCGACGACGGCTCGCACGATCTCGCCCATATCCACCGTGTCTTCCGCAACGCCATGCGCATCCATGCCGCGGAGGGCGGCAACGGCCGCGTGCTGGCGGCCGCTGTACTGCTGCATGATTGCGTCGCGGTCGAGAAGAGTTCGCCGCTCCGGTCCCAGGCCTCCCAGCTTGCGGCGGAAAAGGCCAGCGCCATCCTGGCCGGTCTCGGATGGGACGCAAGCGAGATTGCCGCCGTCGCCGATGCGATCACCACCCACAGCTTCTCCGCCGCGCTGGCGCCCGAGACGATTGAAGCGAAGATCCTGCAGGACGCGGACCGGCTCGATGCGATCGGCATGGTCGGAGCCGCCCGCTGCTTCTACACCGCCGGGCGCATGGGTTCGGCGCTCTACGATCCGGCCGACCCGCTGGCCGAGGATCGCGCCCTTGACGACCGGGCCTTCGCCATCGACCATTTTGCCGCCAAGCTGTTCAAGCTGTCCGACAACTTCCAGACCGAGGCAGGCCGCCTGATGGCCCGCGAGCGCCATGACCGGCTGAAGACGGTCCTGGCGCAGTTCATCGACGAGATATGAGGCTCACGACATGCACGTCACCGAACTCAACATCTATCCCTTGAAGAGCGGCCGCGGCATTGCCCTGCCCGCCGCCCGCGTCGACGCCCTTGGCCTTACCGGCGACCGGCGGATGATGCTGACCGACCCGTCCGGACATTTCATCACCCAGCGCGAACTGCCGGCGCTGGCGACTCTGACCGCGCTGCCGCAGTCGTCGCACCTGCAATTGTCGCTTGCCGACGGCCGCGAGATGATGGTGGCGCCGCCGCATCCCGAGCGACGCATGGACGTCGCCATCTGGAAATCGATCGTCAGTGCCGCAGTCGCCGAAGACAGCGTCAACATCCGGCTGTCCGAGTGGTTTGGCCGCGAAGTGAAGCTGGTGTTCTTCGACGGCGAAGCCAGCCGCAGCGCCACCAAGGAATGGGCAGGCCCCGACAGCCCGATGAGCTTCGCCGACGGCTATCAGGTGCTCGTCACCACGACCGGTTCGCTCTCGGCCCTCAATGCGGACATGGCCGCCCACGGGGAAGGATCGGTCGGCATGGAGCGCTTCCGGCCGAATGTCGTGGTGGATTGCGACGAAGCCTGGGCCGAGGACAGCTGGGCGGCGATCGAGATCGGCGGCATCCGCTTCGATCTGGTCAAACCCTGCGCACGCTGCATCATGACCACGCAGGACCAGCATTCCGGATCGCGAGAGGGCGCCAGCCCGATGCCGGCGATGGGCCGCATCCGCATGTCCGCCGACCGCCGCGTGCCGGGTCCGCTGTTCGGCTGGAATGCCGTGCCGCGCGGCGAGGTCAGCTTGCCCTCGGCGATGCCGTGCGGGTGATCGCACAGAGACCGGAAGGCTGGGCGATCAAAAAACGGTAAAGTGACGTCAGCAGCAATGGATGAAGAAAATCTTCGGAGCAATGATCGCGCGGCAGCCTATAGTTTATTGCGGGCTATTTCTTCTGGCAATTCATCCATTTTTTACCGTATTTACTCATAGTGCCGGGATCGACATTTCATCCGTCATGAATAGACGGCGGGACTTTTGGGCCTCGGGTCGGATTGTGTTTTCCACGATTTGAGCCCGTCCATGACCAGTATTTTGACGAACGTCTCGGCCATTGCCGCCCTGGACACCTTGCGATCGATCAGCAGCAAGCTCGACGGCACCCAGTCCCGGATCTCGAGCGGCTACAGGGTCGCAACCGCGTCGGACAATGCAGCCTACTGGTCCATCGCCACCACCATGCGTTCCGACAACAAGGCTCTTTCCGCCGTCGAGGACGCGCTCGCGATGAGCGCCGCCAAGGTCGATACGGCCTATACCGGCATGGATGCGGCCATCGGCGTGATCGACGAGATCAAGGCGAAGTTCGTCGCGGCCCGCGAACCGGGCGTCGACAGGGGCAAGATCAATGCCGAGGTCGAGCAACTCAAGGACCAGTTGATCAGCATATCGTCCTCCGCCAGCTTCAACGGCCAGAACTGGCTCTATCTCGAGACGGCGCAGGACGATGCCAACGCGATCGACAAGGAACTCGTCGGCTCCTTCGTCCGTGCGGCGGACGGCACAGTCTCGATCGAGACCATCAAGCTCAATTATCGTGACGAAACACAGGTCGCGGAGCCGTCCGACACCTGGGCGCTGATCGACTTCATGTCGGCGCATATCGGCGACCTCGGCATTCTGACCAGCCCCAACTTCGCCTGGGACGCCGGCCTTGTGACCGGGTGGGTGCTGCTCAAGTCACCAAGCCCTGCGGTCGCCGGCTATCCAACGGTCACGGAAATGGAGCTGTCGTCGTCCACCACCGACGCCCAACTGGACGAGATGATCACCGTGATTGATTCCATGCTCGAATATGCCATCGACACGAGCGCAACCTATGGCGCGCTGAGTTCGCGGATCACCATGCAGAGCGAATTCGTCACCGACCTCAGCGATACCATCGACACCGGCGTCGGTCGTCTGGTCGATGCCGACATGAACGAGGAATCGACCCGCCTCAAGGCGCTGCAGACCCATAACGCTCAACATCAGGCCCTGTCATCTTAATTCCTCGCAGAGCATTCTGTCGCTCTTCCAATAAGGCCGCCGAGCTCGCAGACAAGACAGGCAGACGGACCGACAGTCTCGCCCCGCCTTTCAGTTTTTCTTCCGCTTGACCTGGCCTCGATCAAATCCGCTTATCGATGCTTCACGAAAAGACGCTTTTCGTGCCCCTGCCTGCGCTTTATCGTCGCGCCTGCCACAGGAGACGATTCAATGGTCACGACCGCCCGCACCCCCATCTGGCTCATCATCATCAGCGGATCGCTGATCGCCATGATGACCTTCGGTCCGCGCTCCGCCATGGGCTTTTTCCAGTTGCCGATGCTGGCGGATACGGGCTGGGACCGCTCCACCTTCGGCCTGGCCATGGCGCTGCAGAACCTCTGCTGGGGCATCAGCCAGCCCTTCTTCGGCGCGCTTGCCGACAAATACGGCACCAGCCGCGTGCTGATCGCGTCCGGTCTGCTCTATGCCACCGGCCTGCTGCTGATGGCCCATGCGGACGCGCCCATCTGGCTGCATATCGGCGGCGGCGTGCTGGTGGGCATGGCGATCGGCGCCGGCTCGTTCAGCGTCATCCTCTCCGCCTTTGCCCGGCACGTGACCCCGGAGCAGCGCTCGATGGCCTTCGGCTTCGGCACGGCCGCCGGTTCGGCCGGCATGTTCCTGTTCGCACCGCTGAGCCAGGCGCTGATCAGCAATCTCGGCTGGTCGGACAGCCTGGTCGCGATGTCGGTCATGATGCTGATCGTGCCGTTGCTCGCCTATCCGCTGCGCGGCAACGCCAATTCCGGCAGCCAGTCGCAAAGCCAGTTCAAGCAATCGGTTGGCGAAGCCCTGAAGGAGGCTCTTGGTCACAAGAGCTATCTGCTGCTCACGACCGGCTTCTTCGTCTGCGGCTTCCAGGTGGCCTTCATCACCGCGCACTTCCCCGCCTATCTCGGCGACATCGGCATCGAGGCGCGCTATGCGGTGATCGCCATGGCGCTGATCGGCTTTTTCAACATCATCGGATCGCTGGCCGCCGGCGTGATCGGCCAGCGTTACTCCAAGCCCTATTTCCTCGCCTTCATCTATATCGGCCGCTCGATCGCCGTCACCGCCTTCCTGCTCCTGCCGCAGACACCGGCCTCGGTCGTGCTGTTTGCCGCCGTCATGGGGCTGCTGTGGCTGTCGACCGTGCCGCCGACCAATGCGCTGGTGGCGATCATGTTCGGCACGCGCCATCTCGGGCTTCTCGGCGGCCTCGTCTTCCTGTCGCACCAGATCGGCTCGTTCCTCGGTGTGTGGATGGGCGGTTATCTCTATGACCGTTTCGGCTCGTATGACAGCGTCTGGTGGCTCGGTGTGGCGCTCGGGCTGTTCGCCGCCGTGGTGCACTGGCCGATCGCCGAGCGACCGGTGGAGCGTGGCGTCGCGGCCGCTGCCGGATGCGGCGCGGCCGGATGGCTTTTTTTAGGACTGGGGCAGAGACGATCATTTTTTTCCGCAATTGCTGCAATGCGGGAGCATGACA
Organism: Rhizobium sp.; assembly: GCA_020621905.1. Lineage (GTDB taxonomy): Bacteria > Pseudomonadota > Alphaproteobacteria > Rhizobiales > Rhizobiaceae > Allorhizobium. The sequence goes on along the minus strand of JAHRYZ010000061.1, from coordinate 1,212 downwards.
GAATTATATTTTGTTTTTCTCCCTAAACCCGTTGACGGAAGAACGTCTCGCACCTACCTTTGCCCTGCTCGGTGAGAAACCGACGCACTGAAAACAAGCCAGGCTTTCACAACGGAAGCCATTGCCAACAAGGAGGTTAGCGAAATGCGTGTTGTTTTCCATCATGCCGCCCGCCCTTGGCATAAATCCCCGCTGAGCGTGGCGACGTGCAATCGCCTCGAACGCACCTGTCGAATGTGACGCTGCGCAAGCACTGAAGCCTTCAATCGACACATTATTTTTAAGCCCGCGCAATGCGCGGGCGGGGAAACCGTTATGGAAAAGCAAGTTATCGAATATGCCGGCATTCCGGTCGGGATCACCATCCCTGACGGCGACAGGCTGAAGTTCATCGCCGTCAAGTATCCGGTTATCGAACTGGATGGGGGCACCTATCGCAATCTCGGCGAATTGCAGAGCGCCATTCACCAGCACCTGCAGAAGTCCGAGGACGATCAGGGCATGTTCCGGGTAGCCGCCAACGGCTCGAGCGCTGGCGCGGCCCGCAGGGTCTTCAACGCCGCCTGACAGAACCCCTCGCGCGCCGCGCCGGGCTCCAGTCCGCGCGGCTCGTAGACATGCCGATTGAGGAAGAAACCCGTGAGGCGAAAGGCTTCTGCGAGACTCTCCCCATTGGCGGCCTTGGTGGCGCCGGGATTGAGAAAGCCCGGCAGCGCCAGCATCCTGTCGGCCCAGGGCGAACCCGCCTCCCGACAGACCGCCCTTCCCGTCTTCGGCGACACGAAGGCCAGATCGTCCCGCCGGCCGGTCGCTGCACACTGGTCGAGGTCGAGGCCGAAGCCGAGATCGTTCAGCACTTCGAGTTCGAAGCGGATGAACAGTTCGCCGGCTGCCGCCGGCTCCTCCAGATGGTCCAGGATGACGTCAGCGCGTCGAACAGATGCGGATGCGGCTCGCGTTCCGGCAGGAGCCGGAGCAGCGCCGCCAGCGCCTGAACGCCGTAGACGGCGGTGGCGCTTTCCATCAGCCGCGCGGCGCGCAGCGTGACGGGCTCGACGCGGAACTCGCCCAGATGCTCGTCAAGCCTGGCGCGCCAGGTCACTTCGACGCGATTTCCCGGCTGCAGCACCGGCTGCATGGTGCGCGAGCGGCCGCCGCGGATCATGCCCAGATGCCGGCCGCGCGCACGCGTCATCACCTCGGCGATGACGC
>JAHRYZ010000060.1 GCA_020621905.1 Rhizobium sp. | reverse complement strand
CCTGCTGCCGGGCGACGAGGAAACGCAGGAGCGGCAGGAAGGCAATGTCCGGGCGAAGTTCTGGCCGACGATGAAGAAGGCCATCCGGCAGGTTCCCTTCTCCCGCGACGTGATCGCTGCCTTCTACTGCGCGACCGACCGGCAGACGCCGCTTCGCGTGCGGGGTATTCTTCTGGCCGCACTCGGCTATTTCGTCCTGCCGCTCGATACCATTCCCGACATGTTCGCGCTCGTCGGCTTCACCGACGACATCGCCGTCCTGACTTCTGCGATCGCGCTGATCAACGGTCATATCAAGGACAGGCACTACGACGCCGCCGACGCGATGTTGTCCGACGAGGGCCAGCCGGGTGGCGCGCGGGCGCAAGGGTAGCGCCGCTGACAATCGCGCGGCCGGCGCGGCGGTGAACTTTTTGCGGATTCGGGTCCTTCATACGTGCGCAATTCAGTCGGAGCCCAACTCTCGCCAGATTTCTTTCCTCTAGATCGCCGGGAACGGGAGTGCCCTTGCGAATGTCTCGAAACAGGGCGATTCTCGATCGGAGCCCACGGTTTGCGGCCGGGATCGTTTCGCGTTGACGGTTTGGTAACGTAAATTAAGTCATACTGAATCAAGTTTTGACGATGGAATGTCCGGCTTACCGTGGCCGGGCAATGGATGGACAAGCAACCGGCAGGAAGACATGTTCGTAAGAAGTAGCGTAACCGCAGTGGCAATCATCCTGGCAAGCAGCACTCTGGCTGCGGCGCAGTCGCCGACGCGTATCGAGCAGTTCAAGGCTTGGGGCGCCTATTCCTACAAGTCGAACGGGGGGAACGTCTGCTACGTCCTGTCCGTACCGACCGCCAAGGAGCCTGCATCGGTCAATCACGGCGATATCTTCTTCGTCGTATCGCAGCGTCCGGGCCAGAACATCTCCTACGAACCGCAGGCGATGATGGGCTATGCCCTCAAGGAAGCCTCCAAGGTCAATGTCACGATCGACGACCGCAATTTCGTGATGTTCGTCAAGGAAACCTCGGCCTGGGTCGAGAATGCCGCGGAAGAGCCGGCACTCGTCGCCGCGATGAAGACCGGCAAGGCGATGACCGTCAAGGCGACCTCGGCGCGCGGCACCGGCACCTCCTACACCTATTCGCTGTCCGGCATTTCGGCGGCTCTGAAGAAGATCGAAAACTGCAAGTAAGGCTTGCGGCGTTCTCGTTCAGCAAGGGGTCGGCGCTGAGCCGGCCCCTTTGCGTTTTGCCCCGCAAGCCGTGCAGGGACGACATTCCGGGTGACGCAGAACGAAAAAACTGCTAGAGGCCCCGGAAAATGCCTGCGAGTGGGAAACTCTGATCCCGCCCGGCGCGATTTCTAGGTTCATGCAGGATCGGGTGCGATCGCCGCTTCGGTGGCGGAGGCCGCACCTTTGATCGAAAGGATTCTGACGACATGGCTGTGATGGAAAGTGTGATGGGGCGCGATGACGCCCGGCCCTCGCCGATCGCCAAGGCGGGCGCGGAAATGCCGACCCTGATCGGCGCCAGCCGCGAAGAAATGGCGGCCATGCTGCGTGAAAAGGGCGTTCCCGAGCGGCAGGTCAAGATGCGCGTCAGCCAGCTCTGGAACTGGCTCTACGTGCGCGGCGTGTCCGACTTCGACGCCATGGCGAACGTGTCGAAGGACATGCGTGAGATGCTGAAGGCCAACTTCACCATCGCCCGGCCGGAGATCGTCGAGGAGCAGGTGTCGAACGACGGCACCCGCAAATGGCTGCTGCGCTACCCCCCGCGCGGCGCCGGCCGTCCGGTCGAGGTCGAGACCGTCTACATTCCGGAAGAGGGCCGCGGCACGCTGTGCATTTCCAGCCAGGTCGGCTGCACGCTGACCTGTTCCTTCTGCCACACCGGCACGCAGCGCCTGGTGCGCAACCTGACGGCCGAGGAAATCCTCTCGCAGCTGCTGCTGGCGCGCGACAGGCTGGGCGACTTCCCCGACCGCGACGTGCCGCAAGGCGCCATGATCCCGTCCAGCGACCGCAAGATCACCAATGTCGTGATGATGGGCATGGGCGAGCCGCTCTACAATTTCGAGGAAGTGAAGAAGGCGCTGCTGATCGCCACCGACGGCGACGGCCTTTCGCTGTCGAAGAGGCGCGTCACGCTGTCGACCTCCGGCGTCGTTCCGGAAATCTACCGCACCGGCGAGGAAATCGGCGTGATGCTGGCGATCTCGCTGCACGCGGTGCGCGACGAGCTGCGCGACATGCTGGTGCCGATCAACAAGAAATATCCGCTGAAGGAGCTGATCGAGGCCTGCCGCAACTATCCGGGCGTGTCGAACGCGCGGCGCATCACCTTCGAATATGTGATGCTGAAGGACGTCAACGACAGCCTCGAGGACGCCAAGGGGCTGATCCAGCTGCTGAAGGGCGTGCCGGCCAAGATCAATCTCATCCCGTTCAACCCCTGGCCGGGCACCAACTACCAGTGCTCGGACTGGGAGCAGATCGAGAAGTTCGCCGATTTCATCAACCAGGCCGGCTATGCCTCGCCGATCCGCACGCCGCGCGGCCGCGACATCCTCGCCGCCTGCGGTCAGCTGAAGTCGGAATCGGAGCGCATGCGCAAGACCGATCGCGGCCTTCGAGGCCATGATGATCGTCGGTCACGGCGAGGACGATTGAGGGCGGAACCGGTGCGACAATGCATCACGAGAAATCATCGACTCCATACCGGCACGTGAATTGATTTCAAGCGATCGCTTACCTAAGACGATCTGCGGCACACCAACCTTTTGGAGGCATTCATGCGCGCCACCCTACTCGCCCTTTTCGCTGCTACCGCCCTGATCCTGCCGGCCAAGGCCGAGGAAGTCACTGTCGCCGTTACCGCCATCGTCGAACACCCCGCACTCGATGCCGCCCGCGACGGCATCAAGGAAGCCCTGTCGGAAGCCGGCTACAAGGAAGGCGAAAACCTGAAGTTCGTCTACGAGTCGGCCCAGGGCAATCCGGGCACGGCCGCGCAGATCGCCCGCCAGTTCGTCGGCGATGCGCCGAACGTCATCGTGCCGATCTCCACCCCCTCCGCCCAGGCCGTCGTCTCGGCCACCCGCGACATCCCGGTCGTCTTCACCGCCGTGTCGGATCCGCTCGGCGCCGAGCTGATCAAGGACATGCAGAAGCCGGGCGGCAACGTCACCGGCCTTTCCGACATGTCGCCGGTTGCCGACCATGTGGCGCTGATCAAGGAAATCACCCCGAACGCCAAGTCGATCGGCTTCATCTACAACACGGCAGAAGCCAATTCGGTCTCGACGCTTGCCGCGCTGAAGGCGGAAGCCGAGAAGGCCGGCCTGACCATCGTCGAATCCGTCGCCACCAAGTCGGCTGAAGTGCAGGGCGCGGCCCGTGCGCTGGTCGGCCGCGTCGACGTCATCTACATCCCGACCGACAACACCATCGTCTCGGCCTTCGAGGCAGCCGTCGGCGTCGCCGAGGAAGCCAAGATCCCGCTCTATGCCGGCGATACGGATTCGGTGAACCGCGGTGCGTTGGCCGCCCTGGGCTTCAATTATTTCGACGTCGGCAAGCAGACCGGCGAAATCGTCGTTCGCGTGCTCAAGGGCGAAAAGCCGGGCGACATTCCGGTCCGCGTCGCCGCCGGTACCGATCTGGTGATCAACAAGAAGGCCGCGGCCAAGATGGGCGTGACCTTCCCGGAAAGCATCACCAGCCGCGCCACCAAGACGATCGAGTAATTTCCGACAACCGGGGCCGTGTTCGCGCGGCCCCGCCAACTGCCCGCCCACGCGCCGCGCCGAAACGGCGATTCGTGGCCTACAAGGACTTCTCCACCGTGAGCCATATCGCCTTCTGGGGTGCCGTCGAGCTGGGACTGGTCTTCGCCTTCGTGGCGATCGGCGTCTATCTCGCCTTCCGCGTCCTCGACTTTCCCGACCTGACCGTCGACGGATCCTTTCCGCTCGGGGCGGCCGTCGCCGCCGTTCTCATCATCGCGGGGCTCAATGCCTGGGTCGCCACCGCCCTTGCCATGGTCGCCGGGTCCGCCGCGGGTCTGGTGACCGCGATGCTCAACGTGCGGTTCAAGATCCTCAACCTGCTGGCCTCGATCCTGACGATGATCGCGCTGTTCTCGGTGAACCTGCGCGTCATGGGCAAGCCCAATGTCGCCCTGCTCAACCAGGACACGATGCTCACCCCGTTCTACGGCCAGGGCCTTCCCGAATATCTCGTACGCCCGCTCTTCATCTTCCTGCTGGTGGTCGCCGTCGTCTTCCTCGTCTGGCGCTTCCTCGAAAGCGATGCCGGGCTGGCCATGCGGGCGACCGGCGCCAATGCGCGCATGGCGCGGGCGCAAGGGGTTCAGACCGACAGCCAGATCTATCTCGGCATCGCCCTTTCCAACGCGCTTGTCGCGCTTGGTGGAGCGCTCTTTGCCCAGACCAACGGCTTCGCCGACGTCACCTCGGGCGTCGGCACGATCGTCGTCGGCCTTGCCGCCGTCATCATCGGGGAAACGCTGTTCGGAAAGCGCGGCCTGCTCATCGCCCTGATTGGCTGCGTCTTCGGCTCGATCGCCTATCGCCTGGCGATCCAGCTGGCGCTGTCGAGCGATGTGCTTGGCCTCAAGGCCTCCGACCTGAACTTCGTCACCGCCGTGCTCGTCGCCGTCGCGCTCGTCCTTCCCAGACTGCGCCGGGAGGCGTCATCAGCATGATCGCGCTTGAAAACATCGAAGTCGTGTTCGGCCGCGGCACTGCCGCTGCAGAAGCAGGCGCTGAAGAATGTCAATCTCACCATCGAGACCGGCTCCTTCGTCACCGTGATTGGCTCGAACGGTGCCGGAAAGTCGACCCTGCTTGGCGTTCTCGCCGGCGACGTCCTGCCCACATCCGGCCGGGTCACGATCGGCAAAAGCGACGTGTCGCGCAAGACGACGGCGACGCGCGCCGGCCTCGTTGCGCGCGTCTTCCAGGATCCGCTCGCCGGGAGCTGCGGCGCATTATCAATCGAGGAGAACCTTGCGCTCGCCTCGCAGCGCGGCAAGCGGCGGGGGCTCATGTCGGCGCTCGGCGGCGCGCGGCGCGGCGAATTCCGCGACCGCATCGCCTCGCTCAATCTCGGCCTGGAAAACCGCATGGCCGACCGCATGGACCTCCTGTCCGGCGGACAGCGCCAGGCCGTATCGCTGGTGATGGCGACGCTGGCTGGCTCCGAGGTCCTGCTGCTCGACGAACATACGGCAGCGCTCGATCCGGGCATGGCCGAGTTCATCATGGGGCTCACCCAGTCGATCGTCTCGGAACGTAAGCTGACGACGCTGATGGTCACCCATTCGATGCGCCAGGCGCTGGACTTCGGCACGCGCACGATCATGCTGCATGCCGGCGAGATCGTCCTCGACGTGGCCGGCGACAATCGCAAGGATCTGCAGGTCGAGGACCTGATCGACATGTTCCGCCGCATCCGCGGCCAAACGCTGGATGACGACGAACTGCTGATCGGCTGATTCGACCGCGGCAACACATGAAAAGGCGCCGGCCCTGAGGGGCTCGGCGCCTTTTTTTTGCATCCGGCTTGTCGGCTCAGCGAGCCTGGGTGAACAGGATCTTGACGGCGAAGATCGAGAACACGCCGGCAAACGTGTAGTCGATGGCGCGCAGGACCTTGCGGTTGGCCTGCAGCCAGGAGGAGAGAATGTCCGCCATGAAGATGATGGCAAGGCCGATCGGCAGGGACAGGATGATCGACCAGATGCCGAGGAAGAGCAGCTTGCCGGTGACGTTCGGGTCGCTGGCGCTGACGAACTGCGGCAGGAAGGTCATGAAGAAGATGATGACCTTGGGGTTGAGGAGATTGACCCAGAGCCCGTTGAGGAAGGCCTTGGAGGGCGAGGCCTGGCGCTGCCCATCGGCCCGGATGACGAAATTTGAGCCGTGGCGCACGGCCTGGATCGCCAGCCACAGCAGATAGCCGGCCCCGCCGGTCTTGAGGATCAGGAAGGCGGTCGGCGAGGCGACGATCAGCGCCGAAATGCCGAAGGCCACCAGCATGGTGTGGATCGAGATACCGAAGCTGGTGCCGGCCAGGACCATAAGGCCGGTTGCCCGGCCGTCGCGTAGCGAACGGCTGATCCACAGCGTCATGTCCGGCCCGGGCGTGATGGCGAGCAGCAGGATCGCAAGGCTGAAGGCGAGGAAGGTGGGCAGGCTCGGAAGGAATTCCATGGCGCGGTTCCGCAACGAAGAGAGCCCGGTATGGGCGACGCAGGTTGCGTCTTCCATACCGGGCGCCGCGATGCTTGCCAATCGGGCTTATTCGCCGGCGAGATAGGCCTTGAAGCGCTCGGCATAGTCCGGATGCCAGCGCGACAGCGCGGGGCGGTTCTCGACGATGTCGCCGGCGGCCCAGAGGATCCGCTTCTGATCGGTCGCCCGGTCGACGTCGTTGTCGGGGCAGAGAATGTAGAAGTCCCCGCGCTCGATGCTCTGCAGCATGAAATCGACCGTCTGTTCCGGCGTCCAGGCGCCGTCCGGCTTGGCGGTGCGTCCATTGGCCGTCAGCGCGGTGAAGACGAAACCGGGGATCAGCAGATGTGCCGTGACCTTGCAGTCGGGCGTGTTGCGCAGTTCGTGCTGCAGCGCCTCGGTAAACGCCTTCACGCCGGCTTTCGACACATTGTATGCGGGATCGCCGGGCGGGGTGGTGATGCCCTGCTTGGAGCCGGTATTGATGATCAGCGCCGGTTCGCCGTGGCCGATCATGTGCGGCCCGAAGGTGCGCGTGCCGTTGATCACGCCCATTAAGTTGACCGACAGCACGTTTTCCCAGTTGGCCTGGGGGCCGAACAGGCTGCTGCCCGGCTGGATACCGGCATTGTTCATCAGCACGTGGATCCGGCCGAAGCGCTGGATGACCGCCCGTTCGAGCGCCTCCAGTTCGTCGATCTTGCCGACATCGGTCTCGATGGCCACGACATCGGTGTCGGGGTGAGCGGAGAGCGCCGCGACCTGCTGGCAAGCCTCGGCGAGCCGGTCTCCGCCGAGATCGGCGAGCACGACGCACATGCCGCTTCGGGCGAAGGCCTTGGCAGCGGCAAGCCCGATCCCGGAAGCGGCGCCGGTGACGACGGCCACCTTGCCGCTGGCGATTGCTGGATGTTGCATGTCGATGTCCCTCTTCGTTTACAGTCCAGGACTGGTGATATGGGGTCCGTTGCAGTGCGGGTCAAACGCCAAGGGCCTCGCCCGGCTTTTCGCAGGCCCGCCGAGGACCATGGCCTCTTCCCCTTGCGCGGCGCGATAATCTCGCTAAAAGTGCCGCAAACCAAGGGCCCTGATCGATGCGGCTCAACGCTCACGAACGGACTTTCATCATGGCATCGCATAAAGACGTGAAGAAGGTCGTCCTCGCCTATTCGGGCGGGCTCGACACTTCGATCATCCTGAAATGGCTTCAGACGGAACTCAACGCCGAAGTCGTGACCTTCACCGCCGACCTCGGCCAGGGCGAAGAGCTCGAGCCGGCCCGCAAGAAGGCCGAAATGCTCGGCATCAAGGAGATCTTCATCGAGGACGTGCGCGAGGAATTCGTCCGCGACTTCGTCTTCCCGATGTTCCGCGCCAATGCCGTCTATGAAGGCGTCTACCTGCTCGGCACCTCGATCGCCCGCCCGCTGATCTCCAAGCACCTGATCGAAATCGCCAAGCGCACCGGCGCCGACGCGATCGCCCATGGCGCCACCGGCAAGGGCAACGACCAGGTTCGCTTCGAGCTCTCGGCCTATGCGCTGAACCCGGACATCAAGATCATCGCCCCGTGGCGCGACTGGTCCTTCAAGAGCCGCACCGACCTTCTGGAATTCGCCGAACAGCACCAGATCCCGGTCGCCAAGGACAAGAAGGGCGAAGCGCCGTTCTCGGTCGACGCCAACCTTTTGCACTCCTCGTCCGAGGGCAAGGTTCTGGAAGACCCTTCCGTCGAGGCGCCCGAATATGTGCACATGCGCACCATTTCGCCGGAGGCCGCTCCCGACAAGGCGACGATCATCAAGGTCGGCTTCGAAAAGGGTGACGCAGTTTCCATCAACGGCGTTCGCATGAGCCCGGCGACCATCCTCGCCAAGCTCAACGACTATGGCCGCGACAACGGCATCGGCCGCATCGACCTCGTCGAAAACCGCTTCGTCGGCATGAAGTCGCGCGGCGTCTACGAGACCCCCGGCGGCACCATCCTGCTGGCGGCGCACCGCGCCATCGAATCGATCACGCTCGACCGGGGCGCCGGCCACCTCAAGGACGAGCTGATGCCGCGTTATGCCGAGCTCATCTACTACGGCTTCTGGTTCTCGCCGGAACGCGAAATGCTGCAGGCGGCGATCGACCTCAGCCAGCGCCATGTCGAAGGCGAAGTGACCCTGAAGCTCTACAAGGGCAATGTCATGGTCATCGGCCGCGAGAGCGACAAGTCGCTCTATTCCGACAAGCTGGTCACCTTCGAAGACGACCAGGGCGCCTACGACCAGAAGGACGCCGCCGGCTTCATCAAGCTCAACGCGCTGCGCCTGCGCACGCTCGCCAAGCGCAATCTCAAGGGCTGATCGGTCCGATTCGATGTTTCAGGCCCGCCGTTGCAGCCGCAGCGGCGGGCTTTTCGTTCCATGTCGCAGGGCGTTCAGACCCAGCGTCGGGATCGGCCTGACAACGCCACACGAATGGCAAAATTGGCAAGTACAGGTTCGCAAGTGACAAAACCTTCGACCGACGACGTGGTGGAAATCGCCATCGCCAGCTATCCCGAAGTCTGGCGAGCAGCCGTGCATGGCCTGACGGACATGTTTGCGGTGGCGCAGAAGCATGACCACCAGCAGTCGACATCCAAAGCCCGGCAGTTGCGGGTCAGCCACTACGAACTCGACATGGCCGGCACGGTCGCCAGGGTCTTCGACACGCACCCCCTGGAGACGCAAGGCCGGCCGGTCGCCGTGGTACTGCCGCCCGCCATGAGCGACGAACTGCCCTTCGGCGAGCGCATGGGCAGCTTTCCCGAATGGATCCGCAGCCACCACCAGTCGGGCGCCATCATCTGCTCGGCCTGCGGCGGCGCGTCGCTGCTGGCGCAGACCGGGCTTTTGTCGGGTCGGGCCGCCACGACGCACTGGCTGCATGGCGACGCGATCGCCAGGCGCCATCCGGACGTGCGCATCGATACCGACAAGATGTTGATGGACGAGGGCGACATCATCACCGCCGGCGGCATGATGGCCTGGACGGATCTGGGATTGCGGCTGATCGACCGGCTGCTCGGGTCGAACGTCATGCTGGCGACGGCCCGCTACATGCTGATCGATCCCGGCACGCGCGAGCAGAGCTTCTATTCGAAATTCGCGCCCCGGCTCGATCATGGCGACGCGGTGATCCTCGAGATCCAGCATTGGCTGCATGGGACGGATGCCAAGGGCCTCGGCGTGCCGGCGCTCGCGGAGCGGGCCGGACTTGGCGAGCGGACCTTCCTGCGCCGCTTCCAGAAAGCGACGGGCATCAACCCGACCGACTATGCGCAGCGCCTGCGCATCGCCAAGGCGCGCGATCTTCTCGAACAGTCCAGCTTGGCCATCGAGCAGATTGCCTGGGCCAGCGGCTATGAAGACGCCAACGCCTTCCGCAAGACCTTCCGCAAGATCGTCGGTGTGTCGCCCGGCGAATACCGCATGCGCTTTTCCATCGTCGGGCCAAGGACGGCGGACGAGGCGGAATTCTGATCCTGCGGCGAAACGGCCGAGGCCGGGAAGACCGGGCCAGCGCCTAAGCGCAAACCTGTCTCCCCGGCCCCTGCCCGCCGCATTCGGTGAGCTAGTCGATCACCTGACGGGAATCGACGCCTTGCCGTGCTTGACGCCCGGTTCACGCGACCAGAGGCGCAGTTTGCCGAGTTCCCTGATGAAGCCGGCAATGTCCTTCTCCGTCGCCAGCGCGATCACGCCTTCGTCGAGGCTGTCGGCAATGCCGGCCTTCTTGAGCAGCGGCATGGCCGCCTCGACATGGCCGATGAACTTGCAATGCTGGAGAGCGTCGGCGACGAAGTCGCGGGCCGTGGCTTCCGTTGCCAGTTCGGCGACGGCCTCCGGCGAGGGCAGGATGGCGACGGCGTCGTAGAGCACCGACGGACCACCGTCGGTCATCTGATGCGCCACGACCCAGCTGCCGTCGGAGGCCGTCACGCCGCCGACCTTTGGGGCAATGATCTCCACCGTGGCCTTTTCCTTGGTCACGGCCGCCACCAGCGCGTTGAGCAGCGCGGCGTCCACGCCGTCCGTCACCAGAATGCCGAGCTTGCGACCTTCGAACCGGTTGGGACCGTTCAGCAGGATGCTGAGTGCCGGCGACGGCTCGAGATCCTGGCGCGTCTCCACGGCCGCATCGGCCGGCTTCGGCATGGTCTTCAGACCAAGCTTGGCCGCAACGGTGCTGGCGAGCGTTTCGTCGATGTTGAGCAGGTGCGAGACGACGCGCTCGCGGATGACCGGCGTCTCGACCTTGCTGAGTTCGAAGGTCAGCGCATTGGCGATATGGCGCTGCTCGGGCGGGGTCTGGCTGATGTAGAACTGCCGGGCCTGGCTGTAGTGGTCGGCGAAGCTTTCGGGCCTCAGACGCACTTTCTGGCCCTGGTCCTCGGCCGGGAAGTGGCGGAAGCCCTTGACCGGCGATTCACGCGGCCCCTCGCCCCAGGAATTCGGCTGGTAGTTGACCCGGCCGACCGGATTGCGCATCGCCATGTGCCCGTCCTGCTGGAAATGGGCAAACGGACATTTCGGCGCATTGATCGGCAGATGGGTGAAGTTCGGTCCGCCGAGACGCTTCAGCTGCGTATCGAGATAGGAGAAGTTGCGGCCCTGCAGCAACGGATCGTTGGAGAAGTCGATGCCAGGCGGCACGTTCTGCGTCATGAACGCCACCTGCTCGGTCTCGGCAAAGAAATTGTCCGGCATGCGGTCGAGCACCAGGCGGCCGACCGGCTGGGGCGGCAGGATTTCCTCGGGAATGATCTTGGTCGGATCGAGCACGTCGAAATCGAAGCTGTCGGCGAAGGCCTGGTCGAACAGCTGCACCTGCAGCTCCCATTCCGGGAAGTTGCCGGACTGGATCGCCTGCCACAGATCGCGGCGATGGAAGTCGGGGTCGGCGCCGTTGATCTTCACCGCCTCGTTCCAGGCGACCGACTGCAGGCCGAGCTTCGGCTTCCAGTGGAATTTGACGAAGGTCGATTCCTCCTTGGCGTTGACCAGGCGGAAGGTGTGGACGCCGAACCCCTCCATGAACCGGAAGGAGCGCGGGATGGCGCGATCCGACATGGCCCACATGATCATGTGCATGCTCTCGGGGGTCAGCGAGATGAAGTCCCAGAAATTGTCGTGCGCCGTCTGCGCCTGGGGGAAGTCGCGGTCCGGCTCCTGCTTGGCGGCATGGATCAGGTCGGGAAACTTGATGGCGTCCTGGATGAAGAAGACCGGGATATTGTTGCCGACGAGGTCCCAGTTTCCTTCCTTGGTGTAGATCTTGACGGCGAAGCCGCGCACGTCACGGGCAAGGTCGGCGGAACCCTTGTTGCCGGCAACGGTGGAGAAGCGCACGAAAGCCGGCGTCTTTTCGCCTTTGCGCTGGAAGAGGTCGGCCTTGGTATAGGCAGCGAGCGAATCATAGGTTTCGAAATAGCCGTGCGCGCCGTAGCCGCGGGCATGCACGACGCGCTCGGGAATGCGTTCGTGGTCGAAATGGAAGATCTTTTCGCGGAAATGGAAGTCGTCCATGGCAAGCGGGCCGCGGGCGCCGATTCGCAACGAATTCTGGTCGTCCGCGACCGGGCCGCCCTGCGCGGTGGTCATCACCGGCGCGTCATGCGTTTCCGCCGTCTGGTGCAGTTCGCCGCCGGCGCCCCGGACGAGTGACTGGTCGTGGAGGCTCGCTACGTCTGAGGGAGCTGCCTTGGTGGTCTTCTTCGCCATTGCGATTCTCCGGGAAAGAGGGAATGATGCAGGGACCAAACCCGGCAGCCGTCCTTTGGTTCCCCCGAAGCCCTTGCATCCCCTGAAGTCCTGGCGTCAGGCGTGACCGTTCTCCTTCGGAACGGCCGGCCGGTGCACCTGGTCGAGGCTCGCCAGCATGCCGTTGGCGATTTCGCTTTCGCCTGCAGGATCACTGGACGCGACCGGACCTTGCCGAGCATTCGCAAGTGTCCCGCAGCACGATCCGCGACGATGAGGGCGCACGGCACGAGCTGCATCGCGCCACGGCCGCTCAGCTTCTCCACGCATTGGAAGAGGGCGGCGCCCTGTTCGTCGAAGTCGAGGGCCTGGGCATGGCACTCTTCGAACGGCGCTGAGTGGTGAACCATGCGCCCGTGGTCCGGTCGGCAGCCTATTGCCCGGACAAATCCCGAAGACCGCGCGGCAGGCGGTTCATCGGCTCCACCCCGCTTTCGGTGACTACACACTGGTCCTCTATCATCAACGCGCCGCGGCCCTGCGCATCGATGGGCGCCTCGAGCGCGACGACCATGCCCGGCAGGATAGGCTCCGGGCTGTTGGCCGAGAAGAACGGCCATTCCTCGATACCGACGCCGCCGCCGACCGAGTGGCCGAAATGGCCTCGGAAGTACTCGGTAAAGCCGTCCTTGCGCATCGAGGCCGTCATCGCCGCGTGCACCGCACCGAAGCTGTTGCCCGGCTTGAGCACGTCGAGGCCGGCGGCGAAGGCGTTTTCCAGGGCAGCGAAGATGCGTTGCGCAAGCGGTACCGGCGGACCGAAGCAGAAGGTCCGTGCCCCGTCCGAGGAATAGCCGTCGATCAGCGTGCCGACATCGGCCTTGATCAGGGCACCCGGCGTGACCACCGCATTCATGTCGGCGAGGTCCGGGCCGACGGAGATGAAATCCCAGTGTCCGCTGAGAGCAAATCCGCCGGCCGCGGCCGTCGCCTGCGCACCGGCCTTCCAGGCTGCGGACAGATCGCCAAGCGAGACGCCGGGCACGACCGCCTCGGCCATCCACGACAGGCCGCCCTCGGCCGCCATCGCCGCACGTCGCAGGCGTTCGATTTCGCGCGGCGACTTGACGGCGCGCAGCCTTCTGAGGATTTCCGAACCGTCGATGAACCGCGCTCCAGGCAAGATCCGCTTCAGATGCTCGAAATCCGCGGCCGGCATGAATTCGAGATCGACGCCGATCCGTCCCTGCGCGAGCCCCCGCGCATGCAGGATGTCGCCGAGCAGCGAAAAACAGGTCGAGCGGTCGAAGGTCTCCGGACGTAGGCCGCTGCGACCCTGGGCGCGATAGGCGGCATTGACCGTCGCCGTATCGACATCCGTTCGATCGGTCAGGGCGGAGAGATCGACCATGTCGATCCAGATGCGGTGCGTCGCCAGATCGACATCCGGCGCCGCCTTGCGGATCTGCCTCGCCGCGTGGTCGCTGGCCACCGCCGCGATCCGGCTACCTCGATCCGCGGGTACCAGCGCGATCGCCGGCCCGGCCCGGCCCCACATCATGGCCACGCCGGCCGGAGCACCGACGGCATAGCGGAAGGCTTCCGGCTGGAAGAGTGCGAGCGCGTCGATTCCTGCCTGCTGCATCAGGCGCTCGGCATGGTGGCGATCGATATCGGTCACAGGCATCGTCTCCTTGCGCGGCGGCCGGCCGACGGCACCGCTTCATCCGGCAAAGGACTTAGCCGTGATCCCGTCACATGGGAAGATCGAGCCGGCTGCCGTACCGCTGCGGCCGGCCGTAACGGACATTTCTCGCCTGCCGACGCTCGAAATCTTGGCGCGCGCATACTATCTCTGGCAAATCTTCCGGAGCTGTTTACGATTCGGTATGAGGATGGCTTTTTCTCTCCGGTCAGTCGCCGGCAGTCAGCGGACAAGAGCATGAGATACTACTTGGGAGGGCTTGCCGCCCGCCAGCGCAACGAGGACAGCGACCGCCACCTCGCCTTCTACCTGACCTTCGTGGCCGGCGCGGTGAACGCCGGCGGCTTCATGGCCGTGCAGCAATACACCTCGCATATGTCGGGCATCGTCTCGGCCATCGCCGACAACATGGTGCTCGGCAATCGGTTCCTGGTCGTCATCGGCGCATGCTCGCTCGCCGCCTTCATCGCCGGTGCCGCCACCTCGGCCGTCCTGATCAACTGGGCACGCCGGCGCGCGCTCGAATCCGAATATGCCCTGCCGCTCGCCGTAGAGGCCCTGCTGCTGCTGATGTTCGGCCTGTCGGGTCTGTTCCTGATGCCGGGCTCCTCCTCGACCATCCTTCTGACCATCAGCCTACTGTGCTTCATCATGGGCCTGCAGAATGCCATCATCACCAAGCTGTCCGGCGCGCGCATCCGCACCACGCATGTCACCGGCCTCGTGACCGATGCCGGCATCGAGATCGGCAAACTCCTCTATCGCAACGACCCGGCGCGGCCGGATCTGGTACCCGTCATCGCCGACGGTACCAAGCTTGCCCTGCTTCTGTCGCTGATCGGACTGTTCTTCTCCGGAGGCATTGCCGGGGCCCTGTTGTTCAGCCGTTTCGGCCTTCCGGTCGCGGCCCTTTTCGCCCTGCCGCTCGGCCTCTTTGCGTCGTTCCCGCTCGCCGCCGACATCAAGCACCATTACGCCCGAAACGGTTGAGACCCTGCACGTCTGCCCCGACCGTGCGGCAAACGCAATCGCACGCCGATCTGACCTCGTGGATTCAACCGAAAATCGGCAATTCGACGCGAATCGAAACTAAAAGTTGACATCGGCGGTCCAATCGCCTATTTAGAGCTTGTCGATATTTCCTTGTTTGACTTTTGTTCTAGCACCCTGACACCGTGCCTCGACGAACTTCCCTTCAAAAGAGATCGAGCTACCCAGCCGCCCGTGCAGTTGCACGGCGGTCACTCAATATTGCTATGAAAGGGTTCGTTATGACCACTGGCACAGTTAAATGGTTCAATTCCACCAAGGGCTTCGGCTTCATTCAGCCTGACAATGGCGGTCCGGACGTTTTCGTCCACATCTCCGCCGTCGAGCGCGCCGGCATGCGCGAAATCGTCGAAGGCCAGAAGATCGGCTACGAGATGGAACGCGACAACAAGTCGGGCAAGATGTCCGCCGGCCAGCTGCAGGCTGCCTGATCGATCTTTGTGCTCTCGGGTGACCACGGATGTACTGGCACCAAGGAGGGCGCGGGAACAATGAAAGGTCAGGCATTTTGCCTGGCTTTTTTTTGGCCGAAAGACCGGCACCGCCATCAAACACTCGAGGATCACAGCCATGACAGAGACCCAGAGCAAGGCTCGCATTCAGGCCGAAGCGGCCTTTGGCAAGACACAGTCGCAGTTTCTGGCGAGAAGCCGGATCATCTCCGAGAACGACGCCGTCGTTCAGGAACGCGATGAAAAGACGATGCGCCTCCGCGCTTTGCGGATGGCGAAGGAAGCCGGCGCGACCACCACGCCGTCCGTGACTTCGGCCTACCCGGCCGAGGACTGACTGCCGGAGCGGCAAGCCGCTCCGCGCTCAAGAGACCGCGCGCGGAAAACGCCCGGCGCCGTAAGGTGCCGCAAGGCGCGCGACCGAGAAAACCCGAACGATCCAATCCGAAAGCGGAACTTTGAAGAACACGAGAGACAACGGCCTGTCCGACCGCCGCAAGGCAACAGCCGACGCGAAGAAAATCCTTCTCGATAACTATCGCGCAGCGAAAGAAGCCGCCGAGCCGCATATCGAGGCCAAGCAGGCGGAACGCCTGGCAGTGGCGACCGCCCGCGAGGAACGCCGCGCCGAGCGCGAACGCGCCAAGACCGAAGAGCGGGATCGCTCGCTTGCCGCAGCCAAGGCGGAAGCCGAAGCAGCGGAAGCAGCCGATCGCGCCGATGCCGAGGCACGCCTGGAAGCAGAAACCTCCCGCATCAGCCGCGTCATCGAGGACGAAGCGGCACGCAAGGCCAAGCGCGACCAGCGCTAAGCCAGCAGACAAGCGCGCCAGAGCTGATAGGCTTCGGCGGTCCTTTGCGATCACGGCAACTCAGCCGCGCGCATCGCGGCGCCCCGGGGCAGGGACGCATCCCCCCTGCCCTTCTGACGCATCTGCCTTTTCTCCTGCATCGCTTGTCGTGACGGCGGCCTGAGCTTACCTGGCCATCGCTTTCATCACGGCGCCGACGAGACCGGTGAGCACGGCGCCACCGGCCGCGCCACCGATGGCATCGCCGAGCAGTCCGCCGAGAATGCCGCCGGCAGCCCCACCGGCCGCCGGATCGGTCCCCGTGGCGCCGCCCAGCAGGCTGCCGAGCAGCGTACCGCCCGCAACACCGCCGAGCGCACCGCTGATGATCTTCGGCAGTTGGGTCATCGCCGCCTGCTTGAAGGCCGCGCCAACGGCCTGGCCACCGATGATACCCGCTATGACTTGAATGATGATGGGCAGGATCGCATCCATGTCGAAATCCCCCGAAAAGCCGAAGGCGTCATGTCTTCGGACATCTCATTGAGCCACAGATCGGCAGAAAGACAAGCGATTGTTCGCACCGTCCGGCGAGCTGCCTGAAGGCTGGCGCAGTGCGGCCGACCGGTCCATACTGATTTCGCAAACTACATGGCGTCCACGCGCGCGGAGGTTCGTGAACATGTCTGAACCATCGGAAAAACCGGGGCTTTTCAGCCGCATACTGGCTGTTCTCGGCAAGCTCGGCATCGTCAAGATCGGCGGCAAGGCGGCCGTATACAAGTCCGGGCGCGACCGGCCGGCAGAATTCCTGCCGTCGGACGAGCTGGACATCGGCACGCCCTCGTCGAAGACCGACGACCCCTGAGGAAGGCGGGATGTCGATGCCGTTCTGATGCCTTGGCGGCATCCTCGGCAGAATGCGCGCTCACGATACGGAGCGTCATCGCCGTTAATTTCTTGCCGGCGCGTCCATCACCGCTGTTTCAATGGCCCCGATCTCGCCGCCGCACTGGAGCGCGGCTGCTGTCATCTATAGGACAGGCCGGGCAGGCTGATTGATGTCCACCCGCTGCCACGAAACAACGGACTGTTCCACTTCTATCATTATCGCACGACCCGCCATCCGCCCAGGTCAGAACGGATACGAAGGACCGTGCCGCCGTCCAGATTTGCAGGCCTGCCGCGCGTCGGAACCGGGGTGTTGAACTGCGATGGCGCCGTCCCCGATGATGGATAGACGAGGCCGAACACGCAGCGCCGGGATCGACTGCCCACCAAGCAGAAACGCACGCGCCTCGAGAAACTGCAGAACTCTTGGACCAAGGCGACAGCGGAGGAACGCTTGCGGTTTCTCGCCTGGCTGCGGCAGGCGGATAGCTCGGGCGACGCCTTGGGTCCGTCGCTCGGCACGCCGCCGATCGCCAGCGGACGTTACCTCCTGCCGTCGGCCATCACCCGCATCCGGGCCATCATGGCGGAGCGCTGTCTTTCCCCCGCCGGCGTGATGGCCGAAATCGGCTTTGAGCCCGACGACCCGTCGCTCGCCCGAGCCCTCGACGGAAACGCCAGCCTGCGCCTCGCGGTCGTCGCCGCCCTAGAAATCTGGCTCGTCGCCAACGCCTCTCCTGCCACCGTCTGACAGACCACCCCCGCTGCCCCGATTTCGCTGACCGTGACTGGACTGCGGCAGGATTGCCGCACGATCAAATTCTATACCGAATGACTCCAGTTCATACTTGACTCAAATATTCAAATTTGTGAGTGCAGGGCGGGGTCATCATTCGGGGACAATATCATGCGGGTCAGATCAACCCTTCATCGCCACAAGCTTGCCTTCCTCGCCGGGATCGCCTTGGCTCTCCAGCCGTCCGTTCTCGTGGCGCAGGATGCCGGCGAGACGGTGCTCGACAGTATTGAGGTCGAGGCCGAAAGCGACGACATCCTGGTCCAGGACGGCTATGTCGCCAAGGCCGACCGGATCGGCACGAAGGTCGACACCCCGCTCGTCAAGATCCCGCAGACCGTCTCGGTGGTCACGCAGGACCAGATCGAGGATCAGAAGCCGAGAACGCTGAACGAGGCGCTGGCCTACACCGCCGGCGCCAACCCGAACACCTTCGGCTATGACAGCCGCTACGACGCCGTCTACCTGCGCGGTTTCCCGGCCTATTACAGCGGCATGTTCCGCGACGGGCTGCGCCAGTTCAACGGCCCCTCGGCCTGGCTGCGCTCGGAACCCTATGGCCTCGAGGGCGTGACCGTGCTGAAGGGCCCGGCCTCCTCACTCTATGGCGTGAGCGGTCCCGGCGGCATCGTCAACATGGTGACAAAACGCCCGACCGACGAACCCTTCCGCGAGGTCGAGGTGACGATCGGCCAGGACAACCGCTACCAGACCGGCATCGATCTTTCCGGTCCGGCGGGCGACAATGACGGCATGCTCTACCGTTTCACCGCCATGGGCCGCAAAAGCGACACCCATCTCGAAGGTTATCCGGACGACAAGCTCTATCTCGCTCCGGCCTTCACCTGGAAGCCCGACGAGGACTCCCGGCTGACGATCCTCGGCGAGTATTCCACGGCGCTGACCGGCGGCACGGCCTTCTTCTACCAGCCCGTCTACGGAGAGCTCACCCACACCTATGGCGGCGATCCGGACTGGAACGACTTCCGCCAGAAGCAGGGCCGCATCGGCTACGAGTTCGAGCATCGCCTCAACGAGACGGTGACCCTGCGCCAGAACCTGCGCTACAGCGCGGTCGATGCCGAGCTCGAATATAGCGGCCTCTACGGCGCCGTTCCGACCCGGTACTGGGGCTATTACG
>JAHRYZ010000059.1 GCA_020621905.1 Rhizobium sp. | reverse complement strand
CCGAATTGCCGTCGACGACCGGATAGATGTCGTCGATCACCGGACGCCCGCCCTCCTCCTGGACGTGGAAGATCAGCACGGTGTCCTTGAGGTATTCGGGATCGTCGCCGAAGCATTTGCGGTTGTTGAACAGCGCCGTCACCTGGCCGTCGCCGTCATCCTCGACGCGGATGTTCTCGAAGGCGCAACCGTCCTGTCCGCGGGCGATCGGATCATAGTCGAAGGGGGAGCCCGTGGTTTCGCCTTCCGGCGGATCATAGGCGGGATGCTTGGATGCCTCCTTGTAGGCGGCGACGAAATCGGCGCTGAACAGGCGAACGAGGCGTTCCTCGCTGAAGACGTCCTCGGAGGTGGCGTTCTCGCCCTTCCAGTTGCCGGCCGCGACGTCGATGACTTCCTTGACCGGGGCGGTGAGTTCCGCGGCAAGAGCGGGGCAGGCCGCGAGACAAAGCGAGACGACGGCGGCGGCGGCGGCGAGAGACTTCATGGCGCAGGTCCTGCAAAATGAGGGAAACGGATCGGCGGCAATCTAGCGGAGCGCGGGCAAACCACAAGGCCGGCAAAAGGCCGCCGATACGGCCAAAGTTGGTATGATTTTGTGAACGAAAAGGCGCTACAGCGGGGGCTCTGCGCTTTCAGTTCCCGATCCGGAATGCTATAGCCCAGCCAGACTGACAACAGGGACCCTCGTCCCTCCCCCTAGCCGCGAGGATACTCATGAAAAAGATCAAGGTTGCAAACCCCGTCGTCGATCTCGACGGCGATGAGATGACGCGCATCATCTGGCATTTCATCAAGGAAAAGCTGATCCTGCCCTATCTTGATCTGCAGATCGAATATTACGACCTCTCGGTCGAGAACCGCGATGCGACCAACGACCAGGTGACGATCGATTCCGCCAACGCCATCAAGAAGCACGGCGTCGGCATCAAGTGCGCGACGATCACGCCGGACGAACAGCGCGTCAAGGAATTCAACCTCAAGGAAATGTGGAAGAGCCCGAACGGCACGATCCGCAACATCCTCGGCGGCGTCATCTTCCGCGAGCCGATCATCTGCAAGAACGTGCCGCGCCTGGTTCCCGGCTGGACCAAGCCGATCGTCGTCGGCCGTCACGCCTTCGGCGACCAGTACAAGGCGACCGACTTCAAGTTCCCCGGCAAGGGCACGCTGACCATCAAGTTCGTCGGCGAAGACGGCGAAGTGATCGAGAAGGAAGTCTACAAGGCCCCCGGCGCCGGCGTCGCCATGGCCATGTACAATCTTGACGAGTCGATCCGCGATTTCGCCCGCGCCTCGATGATGTACGGCCTGATGCGCAAGTGGCCGGTCTACCTGTCGACCAAGAACACCATCCTCAAGGCCTATGACGGCCGCTTCAAGGACATCTTCGAAGAAGTCTACCAGAACGAGTTCAAGGCTCAGTTCGACGAAGCCGGCATCATCTACGAACACCGCCTGATCGACGACATGGTCGCATCGGCGCTGAAGTGGTCCGGCGGCTATGTCTGGGCCTGCAAGAACTACGACGGCGACGTGCAGTCCGATACGGTCGCGCAGGGCTTCGGCTCGCTCGGCCTGATGACCTCGGTCCTGCTCACCCCGGACGGCAAGACGGTGGAAGCCGAAGCCGCCCACGGCACGGTCACCCGTCACTATCGCCAGCACCAGAAGGGCCAGGAGACCTCGACGAACTCGATCGCCTCGATCTTCGCCTGGACCCGTGGCCTCGCGCACCGCGCCAAGCTCGACGACAATGCCGAACTCGCCCGCTTTGCCACGACGCTGGAAAAGGTCTGCATCGACACCGTCGAAAGCGGCTTCATGACCAAGGACCTGGCGCTGCTGATCGGCCCCGACCAGCCGTGGCTGTCGACCACCGCCTTCCTCGACAAGGTCGACGAAAACCTCAAGAAGGCCATGGCCGCCTGAACCATTTGGTTCGGCTCAACGCCTCCAGATGACGGAAACCCGGCCTCGCGCCGGGTTTTCTTTTTTTGCACCCGACCGTCTTGCGCAGCCTGGACAAGGCTGTTAACAATTGGAACATAAGGGGAACACAACAGCGAGGGATGAAGGAATGGCCGATCTGACGCTCTATACCAATCCCATGTCGCGCGGCCGCATCGCCCGCTGGATGGTCGAGGAAACCGGCCAGCCCTATGACACCGTGATCGTGCCTTTCGGTCCGGCGATGAAGTCGGCCGAATACCGGGCGGTGAACCCCATGGGCAAGGTGCCGGCGGTGCGCCACGGCGACGTCGTCGTCACGGAATGCGCAGCGATCTGCGCCTACCTGGCCGACACCTTCCCGGAGGCGAAGCTCGCGCCTCCGAACACGCAGCGCGGCAGCTACTATCGCTGGCTGTTCTTCGCCGCGGGTCCCCTGGAGGCAGCGGTCAGCAATCGCAGCTTAGGCTTCGAGGTTCCCGACGAGCGACGCGGCATGATCGGCTACGGCAGTTTTCAGGACGTGATGGATACGCTCGAAATCGCCGTCTCGACCAATCCTTTCGTCGCCGGGCAGGCCTTCACCTCAGCCGACGTCTATGTCGGCTCGCATATCGCCTGGGGCCTGCAGTTCGGCTCGATCGAAAAGCGGCCCGCCTTCGTCGACTATCTCGGCCGCGTCAGCGGGCGTCCCGCCTTTCAGCGAGCGAGGGAAAAGGACGATCAGGCGGCGGCAGCGATGCAGCCATAGGGACTGCCGAAGGTCCCACCGCCGCGGATCGGCGGATGAAGAACGCACGGATCGGGTGGGCGGATATGATCGATGGTCGGGATCGTCGCGCCGGACCGGAAAGCGCACAGAACGATTTTACCGCGACCGAGACTCAGGATATGAAAGGGACGCGTTCAAGACTGTATCTGCTCCAACGCCGGTGAGCGATCGGCCCTCATGAATCAGGACTTCACGCCAAAAATCGTCAGCGTCGTCCAGGAAGGCTATTCCGTGGCCCGCCTGAAATCGGACGCGCTGGCCGGGCTGACCGTGGCGATCGTCGCCCTGCCGCTGTCGATGGCGATCGCCATCGCCTCCGGCGTCACCCCAGACCGGGGGCTCTTCACGGCGATCGTCGGCGGCTTCCTGGTTTCCCTGCTCGGTGGCAGCCGGCACCAGATCGGCGGACCGGCCGGCGCCTTCATCGTGCTGGTCGCGACCACGGTCGCGACCCACGGCGTCGAGGGCCTGATCGTCGCGACGATGATGGCTGGCGTCTTCCTCATGCTGGCCGGCGCACTGAAGCTCGGCGACTATGTGAAGTTCATCCCCTATCCCGTCACCGTCGGATTTACCGCCGGCATCGCGGTGATCATCTTCGCCAGCCAGATCAGCGAATTGCTGGGCTTGAGGCTCGCGGTCAGGGAACCCGGCGCGCTGGTCGACAAGGTCCCCGTGCTGATCGAGGCTCTGCCGACGCTCAGCCCGTCCGCCGCAGCAGTCGCGGCCCTGACGGTCGCGACCATTCTCGTTTTGCGGACGTTTCGGCCGACCTGGCCCGGAATGCTGATCGCCGTCTGCCTTGCCTCCGCCGTGACGGCACTCCTGCATCTCGACGTATCGACGATCGGCACCCGCTTCGGCGGCATTCCCCGCAGCCTGCCCTTGCCCACTGCCCGCCTTCTCGCCCACCCTCATGCGTGCCGTCCTGCCCGACGCCATCGCCTTTGCCCTGCTCGGCGCGATCGAATCCCTCTTGTCGGCGGTCGTCGCCGACGGCATGACCGGCCGGCGCCACCGGTCCAATGTCGAACTGATCGGCCAGGGCGTCGCCAATATCGGCTCCGCCCTGTTCGGCGGCATGTGCGTCACGGGCACCATCGCCCGGACCGCGACGAATATCCGCGCCGGCGCGACCAGCCCGGTCGCCGGCATGCTGCATGCGCTGGTGCTGCTGCTGTTCATGGCGATCGCCGCCCCGCTCGCGAGCTACATACCGTTGCCGGCGCTTGCCGGCGTTCTCGCCATCGTGTCGTGGAACATGATCGAGCGCCCGGCCTTCGTCGCGCTGATCAAGACCTCGCGCGGCGACGCCGTGGTTCTGCTGGTGACCTTCCTGCTGGTGGTGTTCCGCGACCTGACCGAAGGCATCATCGTCGGCTTTACCCTTGGCGCGCTGCTGTTCATCGACCGCATGGGCAAGAGCGTGACGGTCGCCCCGCATGACGACGAGCCGGAACGGCCGCTGGACAATACCGACAGCAGGACGGTGGTCTATCGGCTC
Source organism: Rhizobium sp. (assembly GCA_020621905.1). Taxonomy (GTDB): domain Bacteria; phylum Pseudomonadota; class Alphaproteobacteria; order Rhizobiales; family Rhizobiaceae; genus Allorhizobium. The sequence continues at coordinate 14,655 of JAHRYZ010000059.1, read as the reverse complement.
GGCGGCGCCTTCTTCTTCGGTGCGGCGGCGACCGTCGGCTCGGTGCTCGACCGCATCGCCGACCAGTATCACCATTTCGTGCTGGACTGCTCGGCCCTGTCCTTCATGGATTCGACCGCCGCCAACGTGATCGCCGGCACGGTCCGCAAGGCGCGGCGTGCCGGCGTTTCAGTCTATATCGCCGGCGCCGGCCCCGAGCTGCAGCGCCTCCTCGAAACCCACGAGGTGCACGGAACGAACGTGACCTATGTGCGAAGCGTGGAAGAGGCCCGCAAGCTCATCGCGACACGGCCGGCATAGCCAGCGCAAAAGGTGCATCGCCGGCCGACCACGAAAAAGGGCCGGCGCACGGGACGCCGACCCATAATTCCTTCTAATCAGGCACAACGACAGAAGGGCAGCGCCCTCCCCGAACGCCTTCGCTCAGCCGGCGAGCGCCGCGACCACGGCCTCGATCGCCGCATCCGCCTTGTCGCCGTCCGGGCCGCCGGCCTGGGCCATGTCGGGACGGCCGCCGCCGCCCTTGCCGCCCAGCGCCGCCGAGGCGACACGCACCAGATCGACCGCGCTCGCCTTGCCCACCAGATCGGCGGTGACGGCCACGACCGCACTGGCCTTTCCGTCTTCCGACACGCCGATCAGCACGACCACGCCCGAACCGAGCGACGCCTTACCGTCGTCGGCCAGGGCCTTGAGGTCCTTGGGATCGACGCCGTTCAGCACCTTGCCGATGAAGCGGATGCCGTTGATCTCGCGCGCGGCGTCTTCGGCCGCGGCCTGGCCGCCGCCCATGGCGAGCTTGCGCTTGGCGTCCGCCAGTTCACGCTCGAGCTTGCGGCGCTCGTCGATCAGCGATTCGACGCGCGACACGAGGTCGGCGGGCTGGACCTTCAGCGTCGAGGCAAGCTGCTTCACGCGCTCGTCCTGGTCGGCGAGGTAGGCGCGGGCCGACTCGCCCGTCAGCGCCTCGATGCGGCGCACGCCGGCACCGACAGCACTCTCGCCGAGAATGCGTACCAGTCCGATATCGCCGGTCGCGCCGACATGGGTGCCGCCGCACAGCTCGACGGAATAGGGCTTGCCGGCCTTCGGGCCTTCGATCGCCGTGCCCATCGAAACGACGCGCACTTCGTCGCCATACTTCTCACCGAACAGCGCCATCGCCCCTTCGGCGATCGCGTCGTCGACGCTCATCAGGCGGGTGGTGACCGGCGAATTCTGCACGATGATGGCGTTGGCCATCTCCTCGACGACCTTGAGTTCTTCCGCCGACATCGGCTTCGGATGGGAAACGTCGAAGCGTAGGCGTTCGGGCGCGACCAGCGAACCCTTCTGGGCAACGTGGGTGCCGAGCACCTCGCGCAGCGCCTCGTGGATCAGGTGGGTGGCCGAATGGTTGGCGCGCAGCCGCGAGCGGCGGGCGTGATCGACCGTCAGCGCCACGGCGTCGCCGACGCGGATCGTGCCCTCGGAGACCGTGGCGATATGGACGAACAGGCCCTCGCCCTTCTTCTGCGTATCGCTGACGACGACGGTCGCGCCATCGGCAGTGATCAGGCCGGCATCGCCCATCTGGCCGCCGGATTCGCCGTAGAACGGCGTCTGGTTGACGACGATCTGGACGCTCTCGCCCCTGGCCGCGCTGTCGACCGCGGCCCCGTCGCGCACGATCGCCTGCACCTGGCCTTCGGCCGTTTCGGCGCTGTAGCCGAGAAACTCCGTGGCGCCGTGCTTTTCCTTGAGTTCGAACCAGACGGTCTCGGTCGCCTTGTCTCCCGAACCGGTCCAGTGGGCGCGCGCCTCGGCCTTCTGCCGCTGCATCGCATCGTTGAAACCGGTGAGGTCGACGCCGATGCCGCGCGCGCGCAGCGCGTCCTGCGTCAGATCGAGCGGGAAGCCGTAGGTGTCGTAGAGTTTGAAGACGGTCTCGCCGTCGAGGCTGTCGCCCTTGTGCAGGTTCACGGTCGCGTCCGACAGCAGCGAGAGGCCGCGCTCCAGCGTCTTGCGGAAACGGGTTTCCTCCAGCTTCAGCGTCTCGGCGATCAGCGCCTCGGCACGCACCAGTTCGGGATAGGCACGGCCCATCTGCTGCACCAGAACCGGCAGCAGCTTGTAGATGACCGGCTCGCGCGCGCCGAGCAGTTCGGCATGGCGCATGGCGCGGCGCATGATGCGGCGCAGCACATAGCCGCGGCCCTCGTTCGACGGCAGCACGCCGTCGGCGATCAGGAAGGCCGAGGAACGCAGATGGTCGGCGATGACGCGGTGGCTGGCACGGCGCTCGCCCTCGGCCGGAACGCCCGTCAGGTCGACGGAGGCCTCGATCAGCGCGCGGAAAAGGTCGATGTCGTAGTTGTCGTGATGGCCCTGCAGGACGGCGGCGACGCGCTCGAGGCCCATGCCGGTGTCGATCGACGGGCGCGGCAGGCTGACGCGCTCTTCCTTCGTCACCTGCTCATACTGCATGAAGACGAGGTTCCAGATCTCGATGAAGCGGTCGCCATCCTCTTCCGGCGAGCCGGGAGGGCCGCCCCAGATATGGTCGCCGTGGTCATAGAAGATTTCCGAGCACGGACCGCACGGACCGGTATCGCCCATGGCCCAGAAATTGTCGCTGGTCGGAATGCGGATGATGCGGTCGTCGGTCAGACCGGCGATCTTCTTCCACAGGTCGAAGGCCTCGTCGTCGGTGTGGTAGACGGTGACCAGCAGGCGCTTGCGGTCCAGGCCGAATTCCTTGGTGATCAGGTTCCAGGCAAGCTCGATCGCCCGTTCCTTGAAATAGTCGCCGAAGGAAAAATTGCCGAGCATTTCGAAGAAGGTGTGGTGACGCGCGGTATAGCCGACATTGTCGAGGTCGTTGTGCTTGCCGCCGGCGCGCACGCATTTCTGCGCGGTCGCGGCCGTCGTGTAGGGACGCTGCTCAAGCCCGGTGAAGACGTTCTTGAACTGCACCATGCCGGCATTGGTGAACATCAGAGTGGGGTCGTTGCGCGGCACCAGCGGGCTCGACGACACGATTTCGTGGCCGTTCGCCTTGTAGTAATCGAGAAAAGTCGACCGGATGTCGTTCACGCCGCTCATGTCATGCCCTTCATTCTGGCCGGAAACCGGCCAATCCGCGAAAATCAATGGCTTTTATCGCCCGCCATCCCCCCTGTCCAGCCGCCCGACGCAAAACCGGCCACACCTCTTTCGATATGTGGCCGGTCTTTGAACGGGAAAATGACAGGGTGCCGCACTTACGCGTCGCCGGCGTCGCCCTCTTCGCTGTCGGACCGCCGTTCTGCAGGAAGCGTTCGGCGATCAAGCCGGCATTCTGGCGAAGCGCCATCTCGATTTCCTGGGCGAGCGCCGGATTGTCGCGCAGGAACAGCTTGGCGTTTTCACGGCCCTGGCCGAGGCGCTGGCTGTTGTAGGAGAACCACGCCCCCGACTTCTCGACGATGCCGGCCTTGACGCCGAGATCGACGAGTTCGCCGGTCTTGAAACGCCCTCGCCATACATGATGTCGAACTCGACCTGCTTGAAGGGCGGTGCCACCTTGTTCTTGACGACCTTGACGCGGGTCTGGTTGCCGACGACCTCTTCGCGGTCCTTGACGGCGCCGATGCGGCGGATGTCGAGACGGACCGAGGCGTAGAACTTCAGCGCATTGCCGCCGGTGGTGGTTTCCGGCGAGCCGAACATCACGCCGATCTTCATGCGGATCTGGTTGATGAAGATCACCATGGTGTGCGACTTCGAGATCGAAGCGGTCAGCTTGCGCAGCGCCTGGCTCATCAGGCGGGCCTGAAGACCCGGCAGGCTGTCGCCCATCTCGCCTTCGATTTCGGCGCGCGGGGTGAGCGCGGCAACCGAGTCGACGACCAGGACGTCGATCGCGCCGGACCGCACCAGCGTGTCGGTGATTTCGAGCGCCTGCTCGCCGGTGTCCGGCTGCGAGATCAGGAGATTCTGCAGGTCGACGCCGAGCTTGCGGGCATAGACCGGATCGAGCGCGTGTTCGGCGTCGATGAAGGCGCAGATGCCGCCCTTCTTCTGGGCCTCTGCGATCGTCTGCAGAGCCAGCGTCGTCTTGCCCGAGCTTTCCGGGCCGTAAATTTCAACGATTCGTCCCCTCGGCAAGCCGCCGATGCCGAGCGCAATGTCGAGGCTGAGCGAACCGGTCGAGATCGTCTCGATTTCGACCACGCTCTCGTTTGCCCCGAGTTTCATGATCGAGCCCTTGCCGAACGACCGTTCGATCTGCGAGAGCGCCGCTTCCAATGCCTTGCTTTTGTCCACCGATTTGTCCTCTACGAGCCGCAAAGAATTTTGTGCCATCTGGTCCACCTTTAGGTTATTGAAGCCGCATAGGCAATGAAGCAGCCGAAGGCCAATATGTACACGTTTTGTTCCGATTTGGCAATACCATGCCAAACTATTGGTATTTCTACATATTCAGAAGAATGTTCGCTTTTTGTCCGGACATTCTGCGGCACGGGCGCGGCAGGCTTGCGACGATATTTTTCCGTCGGTTTTCCCCGCTTCGATTCGCAAGGTGAGACCCGCCCGGGGAAATGCCGATGACACTCGACATTCTTGTCCTGGGCGGCGCCCATATCGACCGGCGCGGCCGCCTGGACGGCCCGACCCGCATGGGTGCCAGCAATCCCGGGCGATGGCTGGAAGAGCCCGGCGGCGGCGCCTTCAACGCCGCCTGCAATCTGGCCCGCCTCGATTGCCGGGTGCGCATGATCGCCCCGCGCGGCGGCGACGCCTATGGTGAACGGGTGGCCGACGCGGCCGAACAGGCCGGCATCGAGGATTGTCCGGTCGTGTTCCTCGACCGCGCCACGCCGAGCTATACGGCGATCCTCGAAGCCGACGGCAACCTGATCGTCGCGCTCGCCGACATGGCCCTCTACGATCTGTTCTCTGCGCGCCGCCTCAAGAGCCGGTCGATGCGCGACAGCCTTGCGCTGGCACCCCGGTTGCTGTGCGACGCCAATCTTCCCGGCGAGACCATCCTCGCCCTTGCGGCCAGCGCCAACCGGCTCGGCAAGCCGATCGCGGCGATCGCCATTTCTCCGGCCAAGGCGACCAAGCTCAAGGCGTGCCTGCCGCATCACGACCATGTCTTCATGAACGCCGCCGAAGCCGAAGTGCTGGCCGGCGCCCGCGCCGAACATCCTGCCGACTGGCCGGTCCTGCTGCGCCGGGCCGGCCTGCGCGCCGGAACGGTCACCATGGGTGCCGGCGCGACGGTGGCGTTCGACGAGAGCTGCACAGCCCTGCTCGCCCCGCCGCGCCTCGACGAAATCTCCGACGTGACGGGTGCAGGCGACGCCTTCGCCGCCGGCTACCTCTCGGCCAGCATTGCCGGGGAGCCGATCGCAGAGGCGCTGCGCCACGGCACCGCCTGCGCCGCGATCACCCTGCTTTCGCCGCACGCCACGGCGCAAAACCTCACACCCGATCTCCTAACGTCGGGGCTGGCCCTTGTGCCGGCTGCCGCTATCCTGTCATGACACCTGCACGAGAATCCCGGACACGACCATGAGCAAATCCATTTCGCCCCTTCTGCCGATCGTCTATTCCAGAGAGGTCGTCGCCGCCAAGGCGCGCGGGGCGCCGATCGTCGCGCTCGAATCGACGATCATCACCCATGGTATGCCCTTTCCCGGCAATCTGGACATGGCGCGCAGCGTCGAGCAGATCGTACGCCAACACGGCGCGGTTCCCGCCACCATCGCGGTGATCGGGGGCGTGCTGCATATCGGTCTGGAGGACGAACAAATCGCCGCGCTGGCGCAGATGAGCGGCGTGATGAAGCTGTCGCGCGCCGACCTGGCCTTTGCGCTCGCCGAGCGGCGCACCGGCGCAACCACCGTGGCCGCGACGATGATCGCCGCGGCCCGCGCCGGCATTTCGGTCTTCGCCACCGGCGGCATCGGCGGCGTCCATCGCGGCGTCGAGGAAAGCTTCGACATTTCCGCCGACCTCGAGGAACTGGCCCGCACCGCCGTCATCGTCGTCTCCGCCGGTCCGAAAGCCATTCTCGACATTCCGAAGACGCTCGAAGTGCTGGAAACCCGCGGCGTTCCGGTCGTCACCTATGACAGCGAGGAATTCCCGGCCTTCTGGTCGCGCAGCTCCGGCTTGCGCAGCCCGCTCAACCTGCCGAGCCCGGCGGCAATCGCCAATTTCCAGCGTATGCGCGAACAGCTCGGCATCGACGGTGGCATGCTGATCGCCAACCCGGTGCCGGTCGAGGACGAGATCGCCCGCGAGGAGATGGAGATCTATATCGGCCGGGCGCTCGCCAGCGCCGAACGCGAGGAAATCACCGGCAAGGAGGTCACCCCCTTCCTGCTCGACACGATCTTCCACATGACCAGCGGTCGCAGCCTGAAGACCAACATCGCGCTCGTCGAGAACAATGCCCGTCTCGCCGCCGAGATTGCGGTTGCGATGAACAACTGACGATCCGACCGTTCTAGGTGATGTAGCCCAACCGGATCGCCTTGCCCACCGCATGCTCGAGGCGGTCCGCACCAAGCTTGCGGCAGAGCGAAGCGACCAGATAGTTGACCGTGCGCGTCGACAGCGAAAGCCGCCGCGCGATCGCTGCCGTATCGAGCCCGGCCGCCGCCATTTCCAGACACTCGATCTCAAGGCTGGAGATGCCGGTTCGCTGCCAGTTGCGCCGCTTGTCCAGGACCTCCATGCGGTCGAGAAGATGAATCGACAGGAAGCTGAACTCGTCGAGGTCCGCCGGGGACAGGGCCTCGCGCTCGCCGGAGACCCCGAACATCTGCTTGCGCCCGTCAAACATGGGCAGGGTGGCATAGGCGCCCCCACTCATGCCGTATTCCTTCAACAGGAGCATCAGTCGTCCGACCTGCGGCGACGTGCAGGCCTTTCCCGCCAGATCGCTCACATGCCACTGGCAGGCAAGCCGATCGGATGCCGAGAGGATGCGCAGCGGCGCGGCCGGCAGTCCGCCGATGGAATCGAAACCCTCGATGAAACCCGTCGGAACATTGGTCAGGAGAAGCTGGTCGCGAAGGGTCTCGGTCGAAGCCAGCCGCGAGGAAAAGAGCTTGAAGTAGTCGAAGCGGAAACGTTGCAGCAAGAGATCAATCGCGGTTCCGATCTCGCTCAGGCTTTCCGCCGCCTGGATGCGGACAAGCAGTTTCCTGCCGCCGCCGTCTGACACCCCATCTCCGTCCATCCCACCTCGATCACATGCCGCATTGCTGCCCTGGCGTACCCACCCCGGAACGATCTGGTCACCAGCCTTGCGCGAGAGGCATCCCGCCGGTGAACTCACAGATTTCACCTTCAGTAGGCCGGTGATCGGCCCAAATGTCAATTTGACCCGTCGAGCATTTCGCGAACGGCCACGGCAAGCTGCTTGAGGGAGAACGGCTTGGGCAGGAAGCCGAATTTCGCATCGGCCGGCAGGTTGCGCGCGAAGGCATCCTCGGCATAGCCGGAAACGAAGATGAACTTCATGTGCGGATACTTCTTGCGCAGTTCGGTCAGAAGGGTCGGGCCATCCATTTCCGGCATGACCACATCCGAGACGACGATGTCCACCGCACCGTCAAGCTCTTCCAGGATGTCGAGGGCCTCGACCCCCGATCCGGCCTCGTGCACGGTATAGCCGCGGGTTTCCAGCATGCGCTTGCCACCGCGCCGGACAGCCTCCTCGTCCTCGACCAGAAGGACCACGGCCGACTTGCCGGTGAGATCGGTGGGCTCGTCCTTGGCCGCACCTTGAGCCCCTTGCGGCCCCCCGGATGCGCGGTCGTCGCCGGTTCCGGGGCCGATCGCCCCTGCTGCGCCGGTTACGCTCGCCGGGACGATTTCCGGGATGTGGCGCGGCAGGAAGATGCGGAACTTGGTGCCGCGCCCGACTTCCGATTCCGGATAGATGTAGCCGCCGGACTGCTTGACGATGCCGTAGACCATCGCAAGGCCGAGGCCCGTTCCCTTGCCCACTTCCTTGGTGGTGAAGAAAGGCTCGAAGATCTTGTCCATGATCTCCGGCGCAATGCCGGTCCCGGTGTCGGCCACTTCGACCAGGACGAACTCTTCCGCCGGCAGGCCGCGATAGTTGAAGGCCGCGGCTTCATCGGACGAGATGTTGCGCGTCGTCACCGTGATCGTCCCGCCGTCCGGCATGGCGTCGCGGGCATTGACGCAAAGGTTGATCAGCACCTGCTCGAATTGCGACAGGTCGGTCTTCACCGCCCACAGATCGCGGCCGTACTCGACCTTGAGCTTGACATTGCTGCCGGAGATCAGCCGGTCGACCAGCATGCGCAGATCGCCGATCACGTCCGTCAGGTTGAGCACGCTCGGCCGCATGGTCTGCTTGCGCGAGAAGGCGAGCAGCTGGCGCACGAGAACCGCCGCGCGGTTGGCGTTGCGCTTGATCTCCATCAGGTCGGCGAAGCTCGAATCCGACGGCCGCGCCTGCAGCAGCAAATGGTCGGAGGACAGGAGGATCGCGGTCAGCACGTTGTTGAAGTCATGCGCAATGCCGCCGGCGAGCGTGCCGACCGCATTCATCTTCTGCGTCTGCGCCATCTGCGTCTCGAGCGCCTTCTGGTCGGTCACGTCGACCGCATAGACGATCGCCGCCTCTTCCGGCGCCTCGTCGCTCTGGTCGATCACCGCATTGACGTAGAAGCGGAAATGCCGCGTGTCGTTGACCGGATGGCGGCTGTCGATCGGTGCGATGTCGACCTGGCGATCCTTGGCCGCGGCCAGCGCCTCGTGGAAGCGCTCGCGCTCGTTCTCGTGGATGACGACTTCCAGCTTGCCGCCGCGGTCGACGTCGTCGCGGCTGACGATGTCTGAGAACAGCTTGAGGAAGGGCGCATTGGTGCGCAGGATCCGCCCCTCGCCGTCCACCGAGGCAATGGCCATCGGCGTATTGTTGAAGAAGCGGGTGAAGCGCATCGAGGCGATCGACGCCGACTGGTCGCTGCCGCCTTCCTGACGGGCCAGCACGATCGAACGGCTTTCGCCCGGGGCGCCGTCGCGCGCCGAGCGCACCCGATGGACGAGCCGGACCGGCAGGCTCTGGCCGTTGACGCGGCGAAGGTCGAGGTCGAGCGTCTCGGTCTTCGACTGACCCGGCTCCGCCTGGACGGAATCGATCAGCGCCATACCCTCGCCCGCCACCAGATCGGCGATCGTCATCGAGCCCGGGCTGAACTGGGTCAGGTCGACGCCCAGCCATTCGGCGAGCGTCGCATTGATATAGTAGATCTCGCCCTTGCGGCCGGCCGAGAAGAAGCCGGCGGGCGCGTGGTCGAGATAGTCGATGGCGTGCTGCAACTCCTTGAAGAAGCGCTCCTGGTCGTCGCGCTCGGACGTGATGTCGCTGATCTGCCAGATATGCAGTTTCTTGCCGAGGCTGCGCTCGCCCGACAAGAGGCGTGCCTTCAGCCGGTACCAGTGCGCGCCCGATCCGCTCGCCGTGTGCGTGCCGAGCGGCTTCAACAGCCGGAATTCCTCGTAGCCCTCGCGGCCTTCGCGCAGACCGTTAGTCAGGCGGTAGAGCGCCTCGCTCGATTCGCGGTAGCGCGACAGAAGCGCCTCGAGCGTCTGCACCTCGGTTGCCTTCTTGGCACCGGTCATCCGCCCATAGGCGCCGTTGGCATAGACGACGCGGCCGTCCTCGTCGGTGATCAGGATGCCCTCCGGCTGGCTGGCGAGAAAGCCGCGCGCCAGCGTGTCCGAATGGGACTGCGGCATCACCTCGACGAAACCGATCACGGCGGCGACGATGAAGAAGATGCCCATCATCGCCAGGATACCAAGGATGCCGAGAACGAACTCGTTGTCGAGCTGGCCCTTGAAGAGAACGAATGCGACCGCAGCTCCCAGCAAGACGACGGCCAGCAGGATGACGCGCAGTGCCGTACCCGAACGCGTTGCCCGATCCACCAGGGGACCTTCGTCGTCTGCGCCCTTCGGCTCTCTTGTCATATATGCCTCGTGCTCGAACCCGGATGCCGCGTCGCCGCCTGCGATGATGTAAGGAATCGGGCGTGTCGATCATCTTTAGCAATTTGCGGCAGCCGCAAAAAGCTCCGTACAGGCATATTGCGCGCACCCATACACAGCAATCCCCACAGGAATGCCGCATTTTTCGAGGAACATGCATGTTTTATCCGAAGCGCCGGCCGAGCCGGCCTCCCAGCCCTTGCCGGATTGCGAAATAGACCGTCTTCTGCCAGAAAGCGGAAAAAGGAGAGCCCGACATGTTTGACGAACTGGTGACCGCCTATGGGAACCGTTTTCTGGTCGCAGCACTCGGCGTCAGTCTTGCGCTTCTGTGCCTGTTCATCGTGCTGTGGCTGCTGCGCAACCGGGCGCCCTCGCCCTTCGTCCGCGGCGGCCGCAACCGCCAGCCGCGCCTGCAGGTTCTCGACGCCGCCGCCGTCGACGCGCGCCGCCGGCTCGTTCTGGTCCGCCGCGACAATGTCGAGCATCTGGTGATGATCGGCGGGCCAACCGATATCGTCATCGAAAGCGGCATCGGCGACGAACGCGCCTATCTGTCGGCGACCCCTGTCAGGGACGCCCCCTTGCAGGTCGCTGCCGACCTTCCGGCAGCCGGACAGCCGCAGCCCGAACCGGCCCCCGCGCCGCGCGCCCTGGACCGGATGGAAACTCCTGTCGCGGCGGCGGCAAGGCCCGAGGCCGTGCCCGCACCCCGACCCGAAGCGCCTGTCGCCGCCCGTCCCGTGACGCCCGCGCCAGCCGCGACGCCGGCGCCGATGGCCGCCGCCACCGTGGCGAAGGCCGCTGCCCCCCTGGCAACCCCGGCACCAGTCCAGGCGCCGCAGCCCCGTCCGGAACCGAGCTTGGAGATGCGCGCACCCGAAGCGCCAAAGGTCGAGGCGACTCTGTCGCCGGCGCCAAGGCCGGAATCTGCCGCGCCGCTGCGGGATGCCGCCGAATTGGCCAGGCCGGAAGGCTTCCGGGCCGAGCCCCCGGTCCTGCGCCCCGTATCCGAGGTCCTGGGCCAGCCGTCGCCTGCTGCGTCTGCGAGACCGGACGCGCAACCTGCGCAGCCCGTTCCTCCGGCAGCGCCGATGATCCAGACCGCCGCCCCGGCGCCTATTGCCGCCCCGGCCCCGGCCGCGGAACCGGAGATTCGCCCGGTCGAGGCTTCGGCGCGCTTTGCCGCACCGACGGCTGCCACCGTGATGACAGCCCCGATCGTCGCCCCGCAGCCCGAAAACGCACCGAAGCCGGCGGCAGACCTCGCCGTCATCCCGCAAAGCGATGCCGCCGATATCCTGGAAGCAGCGCGCCAGCGCGTGCTTTCGCCGGCGTCCGGTCCGTTGGCGCGCAGCGACACCCGCGCAGATCTGCCTTCCCCCATGCCTGAAGCGCCCGTACGGTCCGGAGAGTTGAGCGAGTTCGAACGCGTCCTGGAAGAAGAGATGGCACTGCATCTGGCGGCCAACGATGCGTTGCCGACGGCCTCCACACCGTTCCAGCCCCTATTGCCCGAGACACGCGCCGACCGGCCCGTCGTCCCGCCGATCGCAACGCCTGCGCGCGTCGATCCGGTGCGTCCGGCCACGACAAAGCCGCAGGAGCCCGATCTGCAGAACGAGATCGCCCGCATCTTCGGCGAGATGTCCGCCGATCGCAACTGAGCCGCGGCCCGCTCGCTCCTCAACGCAAAAATGCCGGCGCGAGCCGGCATTTTCACATCGGCCTTGCGGCCGTTGGAGCTGAAAGACAGACTGCGTCCAGCGCCGCCTTATTCGTCGCGATAGACCTTCTCGCGCCGCTCGTGGCGCTCCTGCGCCTCGATCGACAAGGTCGCGATCGGCCGGGCGTCCAGGCGCTTCAAGCCGATTGGCTCGCCGGTCTCTTCGCAATAGCCGTAGGTGCCGTCATCGATCCGCTGCAAGGCGGCATCAATCTTGGAGATCAGCTTGCGCTGACGGTCGCGGGCACGAAGCTCGATGGCACGGTCGGTTTCGGAGGATGCCCGGTCGGCGAGGTCGGGATGGTTGGCACTTTCTTCGGCAAGGTGGCCGAGGGTTTCACGAGCTCCGCAGGATGTCGTTTTCCATCGACCAGCTTGGCCCGAAAGTAAGCCCGCTGGCTCGCGTTCATGAACTCATCGTCTTCCGAGAGAACATAATTGCTAAGATTGATCTTCTCACTCAACGCGATTCTCCTGAAGAACATCTCAATGGCCGGCTGTATATCCTTTCGATAACCGGGGTTCAAGCCTAATGGGCGAATGTTAAGGCATTTTTAAATCTGTCACATTTTTGGGCTAAGGGCATATTTTTTCACCGCTATTTTCCTCTTCGGCGGCGGCGCTGCCGACCGGGGCTCCAACCGCCTCCTCCGACTGTGGTCTAATCGGTTTGAACGCCTGTTGACGGACCTCCCCGACAAAAGCTAGTGCAGGATAAGAAAGCCCAGTCGCGGAATTCCTTCGGATGACCCTCCTTGCCTCGCCTCCCCAACGCATCTACCTCATGAGGCACGCGAAGTCCGGCTGGGCGAAACCCGGCGAGCGCGACTTCGATCGCCGACTGGACGACGCAGGCCTGATCGAGGCGGAACAGGTCGCCGGCGTGGCGGCCAGGCGTGGCTATCGCCCTTCCATCGTGCTCTCGTCCTCGGCCGTGCGCTGCCGCCAGACCGCGGAGGCACTGCGCCGCTCGATCGACGGGGCGACCGAATTCCGCTTCCTCGATGAACTCTACAATGCACCGGCCGACACCTATGTGGACCTGATCGAACAGAGCCGGCAATTCGACTCCGTCATGCTGGTCGGCCACAATCCGGCAATCGAGGAGCTTTTCGCCACACTGGCCGGCATGGATGCCGTCAACCGCACCATCCCGGAAGGCTATCCAACCTCCGGCCTCGCGGTCCTCGACCACCACCCGGCCGGTGGCGACTGGATCCTCACGGACTTCATCGCCTGACAGCCCCGGGCGCGGCCCCGAAAGTCCGCCTGCGACGATCCGGCGGCCGTCCTGTCCTTTTTCCTTGACCGCCCGCGTCCTATATGCGGGAGGCACATCACGCGGGGACGAATGAATTGCCGCCATCCTTGACCAGCTTCACCGACGAAGCCGCAATCGCTTTCGACAATCTCGCCGACCGCGCGGCCAACCTCGTCAATCCGACCATCCGCCTCGGCGTCACCGGCCTGTCGCGCGCGGGCAAGACGGTGTTCATCTCCTCGCTTGTGCACAATCTGCTGCATGGTGGACGCCTGCCGCTGTTCGAACCGATCCGTTCCGGCCGCGTGACCGCCACGCGCCTCGAGGAACAGCCCGACGATGCCGTGCCGCGCTTCCAGTACGAGGATCATATCCGCGCTCTGGTGCGCGACCGCATCTGGCCGGATCTGACCTGGGCGATCTCCGAGCTTCGCCTGACCACGAATACAGAGTGCCAGGGCCGGAAACCGCATGTTCTCGCCGGCCGCCTGTCGATCGACATCGCCGACTATCCCGGCGAATGGCTGCCGACCTGCCGCTGCCGGCCCAGGACTTCGCCAGTTCAGCGACGACGACGGCGGAGCTCGCCCGCACCGGCATCCGCGGAGCTTGCGGGCGACTGGCTGACCCGTGCGCCGCCATCGACATGGGACGCGCCGGGACGGATGGCGCGCGCGGCAGCTGGCGACGACGTTCACCACCTATCTGCGCGCCTGCAAGGCCGCGACGAGCGTCGCTGTCGACCGCCGCTGCCCGGTCGCTTCCTCATGCCCGGCGACCTCGACGGCTCGCCGGCGCTGACCTTCGCGCCGCTGGTCGGCGTGCCGGAGACGCGCGCGCCGAAAGGATCGCTGCGTGCCATGATGGAGCGCCGCTTCGAGGCCTACAAGACGGTCGTGGTGAAACCCTTCTTCCGCGAGCACTTCGCCCGCCTCGACCGGCAGATCGTCCTGGTCGACGCGCTCCAGGCGATCAATCGCGGCCCCGAAGCCGTTCAGGACCTGGAGCGGGCGCTCGCCGACGTGCTGGCCTGCTTCCGCGCCGGCACCAACAATCTCCTCACCTCGCTGGTCCGCCGACGGATCGACCGCGTGCTGGTGGCCGCCACCAAGGCCGACCACCTGCACCACGAAAGCCACGACCGCCTCCAGGCGATCACCCGGCGGCTGGTCGATCGCGCCATCCAGACCATCGGCATGTCGGGTGCCGGCATCGACGTCATGGCGATCGCCTCCGTCCGCGCCACCCGCGAGGCGACCGTCAAACGCGACGGCCATGACCTGCCGGTCATCGTCGGCACGCCGATGGCGGGCGAGAAAGTCGGAACCGAGCGCTTCGACGGCAATCGCAAGACGGCCGTCTTTCCCGGCGACCTGCCGGACGATGCGGAAAGCGTTCTTCCGCTCGATCGACGAAGGCGCGGACCGTCTGGACCTGCCCGAACTGGACATCGTGCGGTTCCGTCCGCCGCTGATAGAGGAGACGGGCGGCGGGATCACCCTTTCGGTCCCGCATATCCGCCTCGACCGCGCCATGCAGTTCCTGTTTGGAGATCGTCTCGCATGAAAAGGCCCCAGTCGCCGCCCCACGCCGCTCCGCGCCGTCCCGCCTCCTTCGCCATCGAGCCGGACGTCACCACCGTCCCGAAGACCGGCGG
>JAHRYZ010000058.1 GCA_020621905.1 Rhizobium sp. | reverse complement strand
CGGTAGCGCCCACGATTGCGATCTTGAAACCCATTAAAATTGCTCTCTTTCTGTCTCTCCTCGGGTGGTGAGGGGGGAGCCGCGCTTCAAAGCGCGCCTTCCTTGTCCCCGGCCGTGCCGGGGAGAGAGCGGGGGCCAGAGACGTCAGACGGTTTTGGTCGTCGTTTTGGCCTTGGTCGTGAATGAAACGGAAAAACGCATGCCCATCCCGGCGCCGTGCGCCAGGCTCGATCTGTCGGCAATGTGCGAGCAGAAAGAATACATGAGCGAATCCCTATTCGCGCCGAGCTATTAGAAGGTTTTGGCCGAGAGTCAAGCAAAAGCGCGGCCGGCGCCCTGCCCCTGCCTCACGCACCCAGCGGTACCCTGCGGGTCGTCATCCCGCAGCCGATCTGGCGTCACAACCATCGGATGCCGCAAATGGGCCTGAAACGGAGCCGCTCTAGCGCAAATGCGACCGCATTGAACAGGCGTCTTAGACTTAAGTCATAAGCCCAAAGCATCTCTCTTGATTTCTCCCGTTTTCTGCCAGTTTGTAAACAACCCGTAACCGCGACATAGCGACCCGGAGGAGTGGTGGGTCGGCGGTCGGCGGGGAACGTAATCTTGTGGAGGAATTACAATGGCAAATGTCGCAGCCGTTAGCGGCTCGCCTCGGGGCATGACTGCCGAAGAGCGCAAGGTCATCTTTGCGTCGTCTCTCGGTACGATTTTCGAGTGGTACGATTTTTATCTCTACGGTTCGCTGGCCATCTACATCGGCGCAACCTTCTTCTCGCAGTATCCGGAAGCGACCCGGAACATCTTCACCCTGCTCGCCTTTGCCGCAGGCTTCCTGGTCCGCCCGTTCGGCGCGCTGGTCTTCGGCCGTCTCGGCGACATGGTCGGCCGCAAGTACACCTTCCTCGTCACCATCCTGATCATGGGCGCCTCGACCTTCCTGGTCGGCTTGCTGCCCGGTTCGGCCACCATCGGTATCGCCGCTCCGATCATCCTGATCGGCCTGCGCATGCTGCAGGGCCTGGCGCTCGGCGGTGAATACGGCGGTGCTGCAACCTATGTTGCGGAACATGCACCGCATGGCCGCCGCGGTTTCTACACCTCGTGGATCCAGACGACCGCCACCCTCGGCCTCTTCCTCTCGCTGCTGATCATTCTGGGCATCCAGACGGTCATGGGCAAGGAAGCCTTCGCCGACTGGGGCTGGCGCATCCCGTTCCTTCTCTCCGCGCTGCTCCTCGCCGTTTCGGTCTGGATTCGTCTGAAGATGAACGAATCCCCGGCCTTTACGAAGATGAAGGAAGAAGGCACCCGTTCGAAGGCGCCGATCTCCGAAGCCTTCGGTCAGTGGAAGAACGCCAAGGTCGCCATCCTCGCCCTGCTCGGTGCCGTCGCCGGTCAGGCCGTGGTCTGGTATTCCGGCCAGTTCTACGCGCTGTTCTTCCTGCAGAACGTGCTCAAGGTCGACCCGCAGGCCGCCAACATCATGGTTGCCATCGCGCTCGCCATCGGCACCCTGTTCTTCGTCGTATTCGGCTGGCTGTCCGACAAGATCGGCCGCAAGCCGATCATCATGGCCGGCCTGCTTCTCGCCGTTCTCACCTATTTCCCGCTCTTCAAGGCCATGACCCAGTTCGGTAACCCTGCCCTGTTCGCGGCGCAGGAAAGCATCCGTGCAACGGTTACCGCCGATCCGGCAGACTGCACCTTCCAGTTCAACCCGACGGGTACTGCGAAGTTCACCACCTCCTGCGACATCGCGACTTCGACGCTGACCAAGAATTCGGTTCCGTATGATGTCGTCGCCGGCCCGGCCGGCTCGGTTGCCACGATCAAGATCGGCGATGCCACCATCGAGAGCTATGACGCCGTCAAGGCGGCCGACCAGTCCAAGGCTCTGGATGCCAAGATGCGAAGGGCATGAACCTTGCCCTGCGGTCCAACGGCTATCCGCTGGTTCGCGCAGCCGCCAAGGTTCCGGATGTGAAGCTCGACGCCTTCGTCGCCGGCAACCCGGAACTCGCCCTGGACGCTGTTGCCATCCGCGCAGGCGAAAAGGCCATGGTTCCGACGGCCGATCTGGTCAAGGAAAAGCTCCTGACGGCCGAAGAAGCTGCCGCTGCTCCCGAAATGGCCGTCTACACCATCGCCAACGGCGGTGCGTTCAAGATGGTCGCCGACCCGGCCAAGGTCAGCTGGACCGGCGTCATCGCAGTCCTCACCGTGCTGATGATCTACGTCACCATGGTTTACGGCCCGATCGCCGCGATGCTCGTCGAGATGTTCCCGACCCGCATCCGCTATACCGGCATGTCGCTGCCCTACCACATCGGCAACGGCTGGTTCGGTGGTCTTCTCCCGGCAACGGCCTTCGCCATGAGCGCCGCCAAGGGCGATATCTACTACGGTCTCTGGTACCCGATCATCGTCGCTGGCGCGACCTTCGTCATCGGCATGATCTTCCTGAAGGAAACCAAGGACAACGACATCAACGCCTGAGGCGGACGATGTGACGCATTCCGGGAGTTCGCTCCCGGGGAAGCCCGGCGCCGACGCGCCGGGCTTTTTTCGTTGAGGCGCGAGGCCGGGCCGCTTGAAAGCCCGGTGGCGCTATGGAAAACTGGGCCATCCTGCCCAGCCTCCCGGTGACCTCCATGACAGTGACGCTCAGAAACGCCAGTGCGGCCGACATCGCCGCGATCACCGGCATCTACGCCGATGCGGTCATGACGGGCACGGCGAGTTATGAACTGGTGCCGCCGGACGAAGACGAGATGAAGTCGCGCTTCGAGGCGATCACGCGGCAGGGCTATCCCTATATCGTCGCCGTCGACCCGTCGGGCGAGGTGCTTGGCTATGCCTACGCTTCGGCCTTCCGTACGCGCCCCGCCTATCGCTGGCTGGTCGAGGATTCGATCTATCTGGCGCCCGCGGCGCGGGGCCGGGGCATCGGCCGCCTCCTGCTCGAGGAGCTTGTGCGGCGCGCGACCGATCTCGGCTTTCGCCAGATGGTCGCCGTCATCGGCGGTGCGAGCCTCGCCTCGATCGCCGTTCATCGCTCCTGCGGTTTCCGCATGGTCGGCACGCTCAACGGCACGGGTTTCAAGCTCGGCCAGTGGCTCGATACGGTGTTCATGCAGATCGCGCTGGGCGAGGGGGACACGTCCGATCCGGATCCGTCACGCTATCCCGGGACGCTCTTTGCCGGATGAGTCCTATTCGACGAGCTTCAGCGACTTGTCGAACACCTTCAGCACCTGTTTCAACTCGTGGCCGCGCTTGAGGATGCGGCCGTCCGCGCCGATGACGGAGAAGGCGCCCTGCTTGCCGGCGAGCTTCGGATTCTTCTCTATGCGGTAAAGCGGGAACTCGCCCGAACGCTTGAACACGGAAAACACCGCCCGGTCCTTGAGGTGGTCGATGGCGTAGTCGCGCCATGCGCCTTCGCCGACCATCCGGCCGTAGATCCACAGGATGGCGTCCAGTTCGCGGCGGTGGAAGGTGACGGGCAGCGGATCGCGGGCCTGGCGATATTCGCGGATATCGACGACGGATGCGGGGCTCGGTTCCTGGCTTCCGAACTCATCGGGCCCTGTATCCGACTGATCGCTCATCAATGCTTCAAAACCTCGCCTTCGTGACGGATGAATGACAGTCTGCCTCAAGAGGCCGAAATTGCAAGTCTTGGCGCGTCCGGCGGGCATGAACCGGCTCGCCCGTCGCGGATGCACGGAGCGGCGCGTCCCCAGGTCCATCGAGGTGGGGCGATCCGCAGCGGTCCGTTCAGACGCGCCGGCGGCTGTCGAACTCGCGGGCCACCAGATCGCGCATACGCGTGGCGATCGGGCTCATCCGCTTGCCCGCAAGGCTGATCAGGTGATAGGGCGCGACCGAGATCTCCTGCCGGACATCGAGCCGGGTGACGCCCGTGCCCGTCGTGTGCCGGCACAGCAGCTCCGAGAGTTCGCGCGACATCGGCGCGATGGCGTTCGAGGCGGCGAGCATGGCGATCATCACCAGCAGCGAGGTGGTGTTGACGATGTTCGACGGGATCGCTGCGCCCTGCGACGAACACGCCTTCCAGCGCCTCGGCGCATCGGCACCCGGCGCCTGACCATGCCCAGGGGAAATGACGAGGTCCGACATCGTCAGCCTCTCGGCATTGGCCAGAGGATGATTCTGCGACCAGCAGGTCCACCTCTCCTCGCTCAGCATGCCGGTGATCGAGAATCTGGCGGCGTCGATGCCGGCGGAATGCGCCCCAGGACGAAATCCAGCTGTCCCGCCAGCAGGTCGGCGATCAGCGAGCCGCTGGCGGCCACGTCGACATGGATGTCGACCGTCTCGGTCTCCGCTTTCAGCGCCTGGATCGCCGGCACGACGTAGCCGACGGCGCCGCCGGTCACGGCGCCCACCCGCACGGTGCCGGTCAGTCCGCGGCGGATCGCCTCCACCTCGCGGGCCGCTTCCCGGATCTCCTCCAGCAGGTTTTCGGCCCGCCGCGCGAGCGCGCTCCCGATCGCCGTCGGCTCCATGCCCTTGGGCGTACGCACGAAGACCGGCGCGTCCACCTGGCGTTCTATGTCGGCCAGCATGCGCGACGCGGCGGGCTGCGTCATGGCCAGCGCATTGGCCGCGAGGCTGAGCTGGCCGTATTCGGCAACGGCGCGAATCAGGCTGAAGTGCTTGGGCAGAAGGCGGTTGGCAAGGATCTCAGGCATGATTCACATATCAATCACGGTATGCAGAAAGTCAAATTATTCATTTGATCGGTATATCCGAGGCACTAAGACTCGCCTCGGATCAGGCGGGGCTCATGCAGTCGCCGGTTCTTGCAGTGTGCGGTTGCCGGAAGGAGCTGGGACCGCACGATCAGCCAAGGGAGGAATTCCGTGAAGAAAATCACCACTCTTATTGCGTCTGTCGCGCTGGGCATTTCGATGTTCGCGTCGCAGGCAATTGCGGAAACGAAGGGCGTAGTCGGTATTTCGATGCCGACCAAGACGTCGACGCGCTGGATCTCGGACGGCGAGACCATGGAAAAGCTGTTCAAGGATGCCGGTTACGAGCCGGACCTGCAGTTTGCTGACGACGATATTCCGAACCAGCTTGCCCAGATCGAGAACATGGTCACCAAGGGTGCCAAGGTCCTCGTGATCGGCGCCATCGACGGCACCACGCTGTCGGACATCCTGCAGAAGGCTGCCGACGCAGGCGTCAAGGTCATCGCCTATGACCGACTGATCCGCGACAGCGGCAATGTCGACTACTATGCCACCTTCGACAACTTCCAGGTCGGCGTCCTGCAGGCAACCAGCCTGGTTGACGGCCTGAAGGCGAAGTCCCGGACACCCGCCGTGGAACGTCGAACTGTTCGGCGGTTCGCCGGACGACAACAACGCCTTCTTCTTCTACGACGGCGCCATGTCGATCCTGCAGCCGATGATCGACAGCGGCGAAATCGTCGTGAAGTCGGGCCAGCAGGGCATGGAACAGGTCGGTACGCTCCGTTGGGACGGCACCGTCGCCCAGGCGCGCATGGAAAACCTGCTGTCCTCGACCTACACCGACGCCAAGGTCAACGGCGTTCTGTCGCCCTATGACGGTCTGTCGATCGGTATCCTCTCGGCCCTGAAGGGCGTCGGCTACGGCTCGGGCGACATGGTCATGCCGGTCGTCACCGGTCAGGACGCCGAGCTTCCCTCGGTCAAGTCGATCCTCGCCGACGAGCAGTACTCGACCGTGTTCAAGGACACCCGCGAACTCGCCAAGGTCGCCGTCTCGATGGTCGAAGCCGTCATGGAAGGCAAGGAGCCTGAGGTGAACGACACCAAGACCTACAACAACGGTGTCAAGGTCGTTCCGTCCTACCTGCTCAAGCCGGTTGCCGTGGACAAGGCCAACATCAAGGATGTCATGGTCTCCTCCGGCTACTACACCGCCGAGCAGATCGACAACTGATCCTCTGTGATCGACGGGGGTCCGCGAACAGTCGCGGACCCTCTTTCCATAGCGTATAAGGAGCTTGCGCCTTCGGCTTGACGTCACCGTCGTCGAACGCGCGCCGGAATTCTGCACATGGACAACATCATTCTCGAGATGCGCGGCATCACCAAGACGTTTCGGGCGTAGGCCCTGGACAATGTCAGCTTCAAGGTGCGCGAGGGCGAGATCCACGCGCTGGTCGGCGAAAACGGCGCCGGCAAGTCGACGCTCGATGAAGGTGCTTTCGGGCGTCTATCCGGCCGGCACCTATGACGGCGAGATCCATTTCGACGGCGAAGTGCGCCGCTTCTCGACCATTTCCGACAGCGAAGAACTCGGCATCATCATCATCCACCAGGAGCTGGCGCTGGTGCCGCTTCTGTCGATCGCCGAAACATCTTCCTCGGCAACGAGATCGCCGACAAGGGCGTCATCAACGGGCCGGCGACCTTCGCTCGCACCCAGGAGCTGCTCGCCAAAGTGGGCCTCAAGGATTCGCCCTCGACCCGCATCACCGACATCGGCGTCGGCAAGCAGCAGCTGGTGGAAATCGCCAAGGCGCTGTCGAAGAAGGTGCGCCTGCTCATCCTCGACGAACCGACCGCCTCGCTCAACGAGACCGATTCGGATGCGCTGCTGACCCTGCTGATGGAATTCCGCAAGCAGGGCATGACCTCGATCATCATCTCCCACAAGCTGAACGAGATCCGCAAGGTCGCCGACCAGATCACCATCCTGCGCGACGGCGGCACGGTCGAGACGCTCGACTGTCACGGCGCCGACATCAGCGAGGACCGCATCATCCGCGGCATGGTCGGCCGCGCCATGGAAGACCGCTACCCGCCGCGCCAACCGAAGATCGGCGAGACGCTGCTCGAGGTGAAGAACTGGAACGTCTTCCACCAGAACCACCGCGACCGCCAGTTCCTGCACGACGTCAATTTCACCGTGCGCTCCGGCGAGGTCGTCGGCATTGCCGGCCTTATGGGCGCGGGACGTACCGAAACGGCGATGAGCATCTTCGGCAAGTCCTGGGGCCACAAGATCACCGGCGAAGTCGCCATGCACGGCAAGCCTGTGGATGTCAGCACCATCCCGAAGGCGATCGCCGCGGGGCTGGCCTACGTCACCGAGGACCGCAAGCATCTCGGTCTCGTGCTCAACAACAACATCATGCACAACACGACGCTGGCCAATCTCGACGCGGTGTCGGCGCGCGGCTTCATCGACGAGCGCAAGGAGGCGCGGGTCGCCTCCGACTACCGCTCCAAGCTGCGCATCCGCTCGCACTCGATCTACCAGGAAGCCGTCAACCTGTCCGGCGGCAACCAGCAGAAGGTCGTGCTGTCGAAGTGGCTGTTCACCGATCCGCAAGTCCTGATCCTCGACGAGCCGACGCGCGGCATCGATGTCGGGGCGAAATTCGAAATCTACACCATCATCAACCAGCTTGCCGCTGAAGGTAAGGGCATCCTGATGATCTCGTCGGAAATGCCCGAACTGCTCGGAACCTGCGACCGCATCTACGTGATGAACGAGGGCCGGATCGTCGCCGAGCTCTCGAAGGAAGAGGCGAGCCAGGAATCCATCATGCGCGCCATCATGCGCTCGGGGGAGAAACACTAATGGCTATCGAAACCCGCACTGAAACCCCCAACGTTTCCGTCAGCGACTACCTGCGGAAGAACATCCGCGAATACGGCCTGCTTCTGGCGCTCGTCGTGATCATGCTGCTGTTCCAGTTCCTGACCGGCGGCGTCCTGTTCAAGCCGGTCAACATCACCAACCTGGTGCTGCAGAACTCGTTCATCGTCATCATGGCGCTCGGCATGCTGCTGATCATCGTGGCGGGGCATATCGACCTGTCGGTCGGCTCGATCGTCGCCTTCATCGGCGGCATATCGGCGATCATGCTGGTCAAATGGGGCTGGCATTTCTCGCTGGTCGTGCCGCTCTGCCTGATCCTCGGCGCCGCCATGGGCGCTGCCCAGGGCTACTGGGTCGCCTACCAGAAGATCCCGTCCTTCATCGTCACGCTGGCCGGCATGCTGGTCTTCCGCGGCCTGACCTATGTCGTGCTGCAGGGCCGCCCGATCGGTCCGTTCCCCAAGGAATTCCAGCTGCTGTCGACCGGCTTCATCCCGGACTTCCTGTCCTTCACCGATCCGGCCACCAGCATCATCAAGAACTACGTGGCGCTGATCGCGGTCCTGGCGCTTGTCGGCTGGGCGATCTATTCGGGTATGAAGAACCGTCGCCTCAACGACCAGCACGGCACGCCGAACGAGCCCTTCGTGTTCTTCGCCGGCCAGATGGCGGTGATCAGCGTGGTCGCCATCTTCCTCGGCTTCCAGCTGTCCACCTATCGCGGCCTGCCGAACGTGCTCGTCGTCATGGGCGTGCTGATCGCCTTCTACACCTTCGTCACGACCCGTTCGACCATCGGCCGGCGCATCTACGCCATGGGTGGCAACGAGAAGGCCACCAAGCTTTCGGGCATCAATACCGAACGGCTGACCTTCTACACCTTCGTCAACATGGGCGTGCTCGCGGCGCTTGCCGGCATGATCATCGCGGCCCGCCTCAATTCGGCGACGCCGAAGGCCGGCGTCGGCTTCGAACTCGACGTCATCGCGGCCTGCTTCATCGGCGGCGCCTCGGCGTCCGGCGGTGTCGGCAAGATCATCGGTGCGGTGATCGGCGCCTTCATCATGGGCGTGATGAACAATGGCATGTCGATCATGGGCATCGGCATCGATTACCAGCAGCTCATCAAAGGTCTGGTGCTGCTCGCGGCCGTGTTCTTCGACGTCTACAACAAGAACAAAGCAGTCTGAGGTAAGACAAATGCATCTCTCGCAATTGAAGGATGGTGGCGTCATCTGCCGCCAGGGGGAATCTGCGCGCCTCGTTCCGGGCTTCTCCTCGACCTATGAGCTTGCCCAGGCCGCGATCGCCGCGGGCGTGTCGCTGGCCGACTGCATCGCCCGGCGCGGCGAAGGCCAGGCCATCGATCTCATGGCCCTGGCGGCCGCCGGCAAGCTCGACTGCCCGGTCCGCCATCCGGATCCGGCTCACATGTTCCTCACCGGCACCGGCCTTACTCACACCGGCTCGGCATCGGCGCGCGACAGCATGCATGCCGATACCGTCGGCATGAGCGATTCGATGAAGATGTTCCGCATGGGCATCGAGGGCGGCAAGCCCAGGCCCGGCGAGACGGGCGTCCAGCCGGAATGGTTCTACAAGGGCACCGGCGTCAACGCGGTCGCCCCCGGCGATCCGCTCGTGTCGCCGTCCTTCGCGCTGGACGGCGGCGAGGAGCCCGAGATTGCCGGCTTCTACTTGATCGGCAAGGACGGTACGCCGTTCCGCATCGGTTTTTCGCTGGCCAACGAATTCTCCGACCACGTCACCGAGAAGATCAACTATCTCTATCTCGCCCATTCGAAGCTCCGCCCCGCCTCCTTCGGGCCCGAGCTCTT
Organism: Rhizobium sp.; assembly: GCA_020621905.1. Classification (GTDB taxonomy): domain Bacteria; phylum Pseudomonadota; class Alphaproteobacteria; order Rhizobiales; family Rhizobiaceae; genus Allorhizobium. The sequence continues at coordinate 9,523 of JAHRYZ010000058.1, read as the reverse complement.
GGTTGGCACGCTGCCGTCGCATATCGACGGCACGTCGCGCATCCTGCGCGGCGGCACGGTGGTCTGGGAGAAGCCCTTCCTGTCAGGCGAGGACAACATGTCCCACACGATCGCCAACCTCGAATACCACCACTTCAAGTACGACCTCTTCCGCCAGCCGGGAGACCTGCACGTCCACATGTTCGGCACCGCGACGCTGTCCTTTGCCGACGGCATCAAGGCCGAGGATGGCGACGTGTTCGAAGTCCAGGCGGTCCAGTTCGGCCTTCCGCTCAAGAACGCCCTGGCCCGCGCCAACACCGAAGCCATCGACGTAACCACGCTCTGAACGCCAGCGCCCAAATCCGGCGACGCCTTCAGGTAAAGAGACAGAGAACAGCCATGAGCGCTAACCGGCAGTTTGGCCCCGCAGCAGATCCCAGGAATGGTTCGGCGGCAATACCCGCGACAACATCTACCATCGCGGCTGGCTGAAGAACCAGGGGCACCCGCACGACCTGTTCGACGGTCGCCCGGTGATCGGCATCATGAACACCTGGTCTGATCTCACCCCGTGCAACGGACACCTGCGCGAACTCGCCGAGAAGGTGAAGGCGGGCGTGTGGGAAGCCGGCGGCTTCCCGGTCGAGGTGCCCGTGTTCTCGGCGTCGGAGAACACCTATCGCCCGACGGCGATGATGTACCGCAACCTTGCCGCCCTCGCGGTCGAGGAAGCGATCCGCGGCCAGCCGATCGACGGCGTCGTGCTGCTGGTGGGCTGTGACAAGACCACGCCGTCGCTGCTGATGGGTGCCGCCTCCGTCGACCTGCCGGCAATCATGGTGTCCGGCGGTCCGATGCTGAACGGCTATTTCCGCGGCGAACGCGTCGGCTCTGGCACCCACCTGTGGAAGTTCTCGGAAGCCGTGAAGGCCGGCGAGATGACCCAGGAGGAATTCCTCGAGGCCGAGGCCTCGATGTCGCGCTCGACGGGCACCTGCAATACCATGGGCACGGCCTCGACCATGGCCTCCATGGTCGAATCGCTCGGCATGACGCTCTCCGGCAATGCCGCGATCCCCGCCGTCGACAGCCGCCGCCGCGTCATGGCGCAGCTCACCGGCCGCCGCATCGTGCAGATGGTCAAGGATGACCTGAAGCCCTCCGACATTCTGACCAAGGCCGCGTTCGAAAATGCCATCCGCACGAATGGCGCGATCGGCGGCTCGACCAATGCCGTCGTGCACCTGCTGGCCATTGCCGGCCGAGTCGGCATCGATCTGTCGCTGTCCGACTGGGACCGCTGTGGCCGCGACGTGCCGACGATCGTCAACCTCATGCCGTCGGGCGAATACCTGATGGAAGAGTTCTTCTACGCCGGCGGCCTGCCGGTGGTGCTGAAGATGCTCGGCGAAGCCGGCAAGCTGACCAAGGATGCGCTCACCGTCTCCGGCGGAACGATCTGGGACGAGGTCAAGGACGTCCGCAACTGGAACGACGACGTCATCCGTCCGGTCGAGCGCGCGCTCACCCAGCAGGGCGGCATTGCCGTGCTCAAGGGCAATCTGGCGCCGAAGGGCTGCGTGCTGAAGCCGTCGGCCGCCTCGCCGCACCTGATGCAGCACCGCGGCCGCGCCGTGGTGTTCGAGGACATCGACGACTACAAGGCGAAGATCAACGACGAAAATCTCGACATCGACGAGAACTGCGTCATGGTCATGAAATATTGCGGCCCCAAGGGTTATCCGGGCATGGCCGAGGTCGGTAATATGGGCCTCCCGCCCAAGGTTCTGCGCAAGGGCATCACCGACATGGTCCGTATCTCGGATGCGCGCATGTCCGGCACGGCCTATGGCACGGTGCTGCTGCACACCTCGCCGGAAGCCGCCGTCGGCGGACCGCTGGCCGTGGTGCGCAACGGCGACATGATCGAGGTCGACGTCGCCAATCGCCGCATTCATCTCGACATTCCGGATGAGGAACTGCAGCGGCGTCTCGCCGCCTGGCGCCCGGCCGCCGAACCGCCGGCCAGCGGTTACGCCCGCATGTTCCACGAGCATGTCGAGGGTGCCGATACCGGCGCCGACTTCGACTTCCTCAAGGGTTGCCGCGGCTCCGCCGTCGGCAAGGACTCGCACTGAGAGGCAGACGATGACCGCCCAGACCCGTATCCCGCTTGCGCTTGCCGGCGTCGGCAAGATCGCCCGCGACCAGCATATCCCGTCGGTGGCGGCAGGCAGCTATTTCGAGCTGATGGCGGCGATCAGCCGCCACGGCAAGATCGAGGGCATCGAGAACTTCGAGGATTTCGATGCCTTCCTTTCCAAGCGGCCGGACATCAAGGCGGTGTCGCTCTGCACGCCGCCGGAAGTCCGCTTCGCCATGGCGCGCAAGGCGATCGCCGCCGGCCATGACGTGCTGATGGAAAAGCCGCCGGCCACCACGCTCGGCGAAGCCGAAACGCTGGCGGCTCTTGCCCGCGAAGCCGGCGTCACGCTCTTTGCCACCTGGCATTCGCGATTCGCGCTCGGCGTCGAGCCGGCCCGTGCCTGGCTCGCCGACAAGGCGATCCGCTCCATCTCCATCGTCTGGAAGGAAGACGTCCGCCGCTGGCATCCCGGCCAGGCCTGGATCTGGGAACCGGGCGGCTTCGGCGTCTTCGATCCGGGCATCAATGCCCTGTCGATCCTGACCGCGATCGTGCCGGGGGCGATCCTGGTCGAGGCGGCAAGCCTGTCCTTCCCGTCGAACCGCAAGCAGCCGATCGCCGCCGACATCGCCATGCGCACCGTCTCGGGCGCACCGGTCTCGGCCGCCTTCGACTGGCGCCAGGAAGGCCCGCAGACCTGGGACATCACGGTGGAAACCGATGCCGGCACCCTGCGTCTTTCCAAGGGCGGCTCCGAACTCTTCATCGACGGCGTGGAAAAGTCTTCTGGACCCGACCGCGAATATGCCGGTATCTACGAGCGCTTCGCCACGCTGATCCGCAATCGCGAGAGCGACGTGGACTACCAGCCGCTCCGCATCGTCGCGGACGCCTTCCTGTGCGGTGAGCGCCGGGAAGTCGAGGCGTTCGAAGACTGAAAGCAACAGCAAGGATATGCGTCATGGCCTATGAATTCACCGGCAAACACCTGATCGCCGGCCGCTGGGTAGCGGGCGACGAAAGCTTCGCCTCCTCGCCCGCCGAAGGCCCTGTCCGGCACTATTCGATGGGTTCGGCAGCCCTGGTGGACGAGGTTGTCCGTGGCGGAAGCCGCCTTCGAGACCTATGGCTATTCCAGCCGGGCCGAACGCGCCGCCTTCCTCGAAGCCATTGCCGAGGAGATCGACGCGCGCGGCGACGACATCACCGAGATCGGCTCCGGCGAGACCGGCCTGCCCAAGGCCCGCCTCGTCGGCGAGCGCGGCCGCACCGTCGGCCAGCTGCGCCTGTTCGCCGCGCATATCCTCAAGGGCGAGTATCTCGACCGCCGCCACGACCCGGCCTTGCCGGATCGCCAGCCGCTGCCGCGGCCGGACCTCAAGCTGATGCAGCGGCCGATCGGCCCGGTCGGCGTGTTCGGCGCGTCCAATTTCCCGCTCGCCTTCTCGACCGCCGGCGGCGATACGGCATCCGCCCTTGCTGCCGGCTGCCCGGTCGTGGTCAAGGGCCACGAGGCGCATCCCGGCACCGCCGAGATCGTCGCGGCCGCCATCGATGCGGCGATCAAGCGTTGCGGCATCCATCCCGGCGTCTTCTCCCTGGTCCAGGGCGGACGTCGCGAAGTCGGCACCGCGCTGGTCGAGCATCCGCTGATCCGCGCCGTGGGCTTTACCGGCTCGCTCGGCGGTGGTCGCGCGCTCTTCGATCTCTGCGCCCGCCGTCCGGAACCGATCCCGTTCTTCGGCGAGCTGGGGTCGGTCAACCCGATGTTCATGCTGCCGGAGGCGATGGCCAAGCGCGGTGAAGCGATCGCCAAGGGCTGGGTCGGTTCGCTCACCATGGGTGCCGGCCAGTTCTGCACCAATCCCGGCATCGTCGTTCTGATCGCCGGTCCTGAGGCCGATGCCTTTGCCGCCGCCGCCGAGCAGGCGCTGGGCGCCGTCGGGCCGCAGACCATGCTGACCGAAGGCATGGCCAATGCCTACCGCTCCGGCGCGACGAAGATCGCCGCAGCCGATGGCGTGCGCGCCGTGCTCACCTCCACCTGCGACCTGCGCAATGCGACGCCCTATCTCTTCGCCACCACCGGCAAGGACTGGCTCGCCAACCATGTGCTCGGCGAGGAAGTGTTCGGCCCGCTCGGCATGATCGTCACCGTTTCGGACGCCGAAGAGATGCTGGCTGTCGCCCGCAGCCTTGCCGGGCAGCTGACGACCTCGCTTCACCTCGAAGCCGGCGACGAGGCGATTGCCGCCAAGCTCCTGCCGATCCTCGAACGCAAGGCCGGCCGACTTCTGGCCAACGGCTTCCCGACCGGCGTTGAAGTGGCCGATGCCATGGTCCATGGCGGTCCCTATCCGGCCTCGACCAATTTCGGCGCGACCTCCGTCGGCACGATGGCGATCCGCCGCTTCCTGCGGCCGGTCTGCTACCAGGACATCCCGGTGGCGCTGCTGCCCGAAGACCTGCGTTAAGGGGTAAGTGAAATGAGCATGCAAGCCGTGGCACTGGTCGACTGGGGAACGAGCAATCTGCGCGTCTGGCTGGTCGATGCCGCGGCAAACGTGCTCGCTGAGCGGCAATCGCCCGAGGGCATGGGCACGCTGTCGCCGGATCGTTTCGCCGGCGTTCTGGAGAGCCATCTGGCCGCGCTCGGCGCCGATCGCGACCTGCCGGCGGTCGTCGCCGGCATGGCCGGTGCCCGGGCCGGCTGGATCGAGGCCCCCTATGCCGAAACGCCGGCGGGACTGACGGATCTGCATCTCAAGGCCGTCTCCGCGCCCGGCATCGACCGCGACGTCCGGATCCTGCCCGGCGTGTGCCAGCGCACTTCCGGCGCCGAAGACGTCATGCGCGGCGAGGAGACACAGCTTCTCGGCGCCGTCGCGTCCGGGCTCTCCGATGCGCTCTTCTGCCTGCCGGGCACCCATTCCAAATGGGTATCGCTCGAGGGCGGCCGGATCAGCCGTTTCAGCACGGTGATGACGGGCGAACTCTTCCAGTTGATTAGCCGGCAGTCGATCCTGCGCCTGTCGATCGGCGAAGGGCGTGCCACCGCCGACCACCCGGCCTTCGGGCAGGCGGTCGAGGAAGCGCTTGCGGGCGATTTCGGCCTGACCAGCCGGCTCTTTTCCATCCGCGCCCGGGCCCTGCTCTCCGGCGCCGACGAGGCGAGCGCGGCTTCGCGCCTGTCCGGCCTGCTGCTCGGCGCGGAGATCGCCGCCATGCGGCCGCGTCTCGGCGAAGGCCAGCGCGTGCAGCTGATCGGCAGCGGTGCGCTGACTGAACTCTATGCCGCGGCACTGTCGCTTGCGGATGTCCAGACCGTGTCGCTCGATGGCGGCGAACTCGTCCGCAAGGGCCTGTTCAGTGCTGCCAGAGCCCTCTTCCCCCACCGTTTCGCGGAGATCGCGCCATGACCACCCCCCGCATCGCCTGGCCGTCGCTCAAGCGCAACCTCGTCGCCATCCTGCGCGGCATCAAGCCGGAGGAGATCGAGGGCGTGGTCGAGGTCCTCGTCGAAGCCGGATTCGAGGCGATCGAAGTGCCTCATTGCCGAACCCTTTGCTTCGATCGAGAAGGCACGGCGGCTCGCGCCGACCTCCTGCCTCATCGGAGCCGGGACCGTGCTGGAAGTGGACCAGGTCGACCGCCTGAAGGGGGTCGGCGGCAATCTGCTGGTGACGCCCAATGTCGAGCCGGCCGTGATCCGGCGCGCCGTGGCGCAAGGCATGGTGACCATGCCCGGTGTCTTCACCGCGACGGAAGCCCTCCTGGCCGCCAAATCCGGGGCCGCGGCCCTCAAGTTCTTCCCCGCCAGTGCGCTTGGGCCGGCCGGCATCAGCGCCATCCGCGCCATCCTGCCCAAGGGCCTGCCGATCGGTGCGGTCGGCGGCGTGTCGGATGCGGATTTCGCCGCCTATCTCAAGGTCGGCGTCACCTGCTTCGGTCTCGGCTCCAGCCTCTACAAGCCGGGCGACAGCGCGTCTGCCGTGGCGGAAAAGGCGAAGCGCACGGTCGCCGCCTACGATGCTGCCGTATCGGCCTGACCCTCTCACGTTGAAGTAACGCCGCTGAGGCTCTCGTCCAATTCCGGACCTGTAGCAGTTCGGCCGCTCAGCTCCACATGCCGCGCATGCGCGCCCCGACATCGAGCCGGATCTGCCGTGCGTCGCGCGTGCCTGGCGCGCTCGGCTGGGCCACCGGCCAGGCGGCCGATTCGAAGAATTGCAGAAGGGTCGCCGGAATGAAGCGTGTGCGCGCGGCATAGACATGCCGGTCCCCTTGCGCGTTCTGCCCATGGGTGAAGAAGCGTTGCGGCACGGTCAGGTGCAGGCTGTCCTTGGCCCGCGTCATCGCCACGTAGAGCAGGCGTCGTTCTTCCTCAATCTCCGCCGTGGTGCCGACCGCCAGATCGGACGGGATGCAGCCGTCGACGCAGTTCAGCACGAAGACCGACTTCCATTCCTGGCCCTTGGCCGAATGGATGGTCGAGAGGATCAGATAATCCTCGTCGAGCAGCGGCACGCCCGCCTGGTCGCTCGTGGCGTCCGGCGGATCGAGCGTCAGTTCGGTGAGAAAACGCTCGCGCGAGCCGTAGCCCGAGGCGATCTGGCCCAACTGCAACAGGTCCGCCTTGCGGGTCTCGGCATCCTCGTGGATGCGGTCGAGATGCGGCTCGTACCAGAGCCTGGCGATTTCGATCTCACCCGGCCAGCCCGCCTGACCTTTGCCCATCTCGCTCAGCATGTCGACGAAACGGCCCCAGTCCTCGCTGGTGCGCGGCGGCGGCGGGATTTCGGCGAGCGCCGCCAGCGGATGCGGGTCGGCGGCGATCGCATCGAGGATCTTCGAGGCGGTCTGCGGACCGACGCCGGGCAGCAGCTGCATCAGCCGGAAACCGGCCACCTTGTCGCGCGGGTTTTGGGCAAAGCGCAGCGCCGCCAAGAGATCCTTCACATGCGCCGCGTCGAGGAATTTCAGCCCGCCGAACTTGACGAAGGGGATGTTGCGCCGGGTGAGTTCGATTTCCAGCGGGCCGGAATGGTTGGAGGCGCGAAACAGCACGGCCTGGTCTTTCAGCGTCAGGCCGCGCTCGCGGTTTTCCAGGATCTGCTCGACGATATAGTTGGCCTGCTCGGCCTCGTCGCGCACGCTGACCAGCCGCGGCCGGTCCTCGGACTGGCGCTCGGTCCAGAGATTCTTGGTGAAGCGCTCGCGGGCAAGGTCGATCACCCCGTTGGCGGCGGCCAGGATCGGCTGGGTTGAACGGTAGTTGCGGTCGAGCGTTATAATGTCGGCCGGCGGGTCGAAGCTCGCCGGAAAGTCGAGAATGTTGCGGATCGTCGCGGCGCGGAAGGAATAGATCGACTGGGCGTCGTCGCCGACCACGGTCAGCCCGCGACCGCCCGGCTTCATCGCCGTCAGGATCGACGACTGCAGCCGGTTGGTGTCCTGGTATTCGTCGACCAATACATGATCGAAGCGCCCGCCGATCTCGGCGGCGAGCTCCGGCTCGCTCACCGTCTGCGCCCAGTAGAGCAGCAGGTCGTCGTAATCGAGCACGTTCTGCGCCTGCTTGGCCTCGACATAGGCGGCAAACAGTCCCTTCAGCTCCTTCTCCCAGGTGCTGCACCAGGGATAGGCGGTGCGCAGCACCTCCGTCAGCGGCGTCTGCGAATTGACCGCGCGGGAATAGATGGCGAGGCAGGTGCCCTTGGTCGGAAAACGGCTCTCCATCTTCGACAGGCCGAGATCGTGCCGCATCAGGTTCATCAGGTCGGCGGAATCCTCCCGGTCGTGGATGGTGAAGCCGGGGTCGAGGCCGATCTCATAGGCATAGTCACGCAGGATGCGGGCGCCGATGCCGTGGAAGGTGCCGGCCCAGGTCAGCGCATCGGTGAGCACACCGGCATCGTTGCCCAGCACCTTGCGGCAGATGCGTTCGACGCGGCGGCTCATCTCGGTCGCGGCGCGGCGCGAAAAGGTCATCAGCAGGATGCGGCGCGGATCGGCGCCGTTGAGGATCAGATGCGCGACCCGGTGGGCAAGCGTGTTGGTCTTGCCCGAGCCCGCGCCGGCGATGATCAGCAGCGGCCCGTCCGCGGCCGCGCCCCCTGGTCCGATGCCGTGCACGACGGCGCTCCGCTGCCGGTCGTTCAGTGCCTCGAGGTGTGTTGCGTTCATCCGCTCCCGACATCCCTGCTCGTTCTCTGATCCGGTTTGCCCGACATTGCCCGATTTGGCAAGAACAGAGAGTGAACTTGACGATCGTCAAGTCGAGCGGTCGCAAAGGAAAAACTCTGTGGGGTAAGCCGTTTACGGCTACAACCGGCAATTCTCGGCACGCGCCCCATTTTGGACAAAACAGCGCCCAATTTGGAGTTGAGATTGACGGCTCTTGATTGGCGTCTAGCACGCCAAGAGGGTCCGGTCTGGTGCATTGACCCCTTACCCCCAGCCCCCCAATGCTTTAGACCGGACCCGCCAAGATCTCAAGATTTCGTCTCCGCGGTCATCACCGCCGCGCCGAGGATCGCCGCCGGGTCGCCCCGTGGGCCGCTCGATTGCAGCAGGATGGCAAAGCCGTCCGTCCCCTTTGTCCCGATCATCTTCGCCGGCAGGACGAGGTCGAGCGCGCCGCCGTCCCACATGCCGACGGTCTGCACGTCGGTGACGCTGTTGACGTAATCGATGGTCTTGCCGGTGTTCTCTCCGTCCAGCACCTCGACCGTCTGCTGCTGGCGGAAATAGACGATCACCACATCGGCCCTTCCCCGACCCGCCCCGATCCGGATCGCCAGCTCGTCGCCCTTGCGGCTGGCCTCGACGGGCACGGTCATGCCCTGGCCCTTGGCACGCAGCACCTCCAGGCGACCGTCGAGCGTTTCGGCATCGGTGCCTTTCAGGTGGTCGCGGCCGTTGAGGACGGCCTGCGGCGTGTAGACGCCGCTTCGGCCGAGACTGCGCGCATAGGCATATTGCCGGGCGGTGTTTTCCGGCGAGGCCAGCGTGTCGGCCCAGCCGCGATAGTTCCAGTAGTCGACATGGTAGGAGAGCGCGACGATGCCGGCCTGTCGGGCGAGCGTCTCAAGCGCCCGGTCGGCCGGCGGGCAAGAGCTGCAGCCCTGCGAGGTGAAGAGCTCCACCACGCCCTTCGGCACGGTCGCTTCGTCGGCCTGCGCGGCGAAGGCGATCGTGCAGCTGAGAACCAGGCCGGTAACGATCCTCGAGATCATGGAGCAAAACCCGTTCAACGCTTCCCGGAGCACGCCGCGAGGCGTATTTTCCGGGGTCGGTTCCTGAATGACGTACAGGAATAACCCGTCATCGGTGTCAGTCAAAGTCACGATGGGGTGAAGCCCGCGTCAACGTCGGTGCGGCCCGTCCCCCCAT
>JAHRYZ010000057.1 GCA_020621905.1 Rhizobium sp. | reverse complement strand
CGCCTGCCGTCGGAGCGGCTGACGATCCACGCGCCGCTTGAGCCTGCGACACTCTATGCGGCGTGTAAACTTTCCGTTTACCATATGCTGACAGAGTACTTCGCGACGACGGAGGCGACCTTCTCCTGGTGCAGGCTTTTCTACCTGCACGGCGAGGGGGAATATGCCGCCCGTCTCGTGCCTTATATCCGCGAACGGCTTGGTCGCGGCGAAGTCGCAAGACTTTCCGCGGGAACGCAGCTTCGGGACTTTCTCGACGTGCGGCAGGCTGGGGCGATGATCGCCGATGTGGTTGAGACAGGTCAGCCTGGCGCAATCAACATTTGTTCTGGTATCCCGACGACGATACGCCAGTTGGCGGAACGGATCGCCGACGAATACGGCAGGCGCGACCTGCTGGAGTTCGGAACGGCGGCGATCCATCCCTCCGATCCGGCGGCTGTGGTCGGTCTATGCAATGCGATCACTCCTACCCGAATGCCGGAGACGCTGAATGAAAGCCCAGTTGAAGCCGCGGATCAATCTCGATGACCGGACCCCGCTCGAGACCGTCATCCCGCTCGAAACGCCCTTCATCGTCTTTGTCGATCCGGCGAGTTCCTGCAATTTCAAGTGCACCTTCTGTCCGACGGGTCACCGCCAGCTGATCGCCGATACCGGCCGCTATCAGGGCGCGATGAAATACGACGTCTTCACCAAGACGATCGACGATCTGGCCGGCTTCGGCAAGCCGATCAAGGTGCTGCGCATGTACAAGGACGGCGAGCCCTTCCTGAACAAGCGCCTCGCCGACATGATCGCCTATGCCAAGAAGAGCGGCTATGTCGACTATATCGACACGACCACCAACGGCACCTTCCTGACGCCGGAGCGCCTCGGCCCGGTGATCGAGGCAGGTCTCGACAAGATCAACATCTCCGTCGACGGCATGACCCGGGAGACCTATCAGGAGTTCACCGGCTTCGACTTCGACTTCGACAAGTTCGTCGCCGGCGTGAAGTGGCTGGACGCCAACAAGGGCGACATGGAAGTGTCGATCAAGATCCCCGGCGAACTCATCACCGAGGCGCAGCGCCAGGAATTCTTCGACACCTTCGGCGATTATTGCGACCGCATCTTCATCGAGAACTTCGCTCCCTGCTGGCCGGAATTCGACGTCGAGGAACGCTCGGGCATCAAGATCGGCGAAGTCGGCATCTACCAGCAGGAACTGAAGCCGACCGATACCTGCCCCTATATCTTCTACGCCATGAGCGTGAACGCCGACGGCCTCGTCTCGTCCTGCTTCCTCGACTGGGGCCGTAAGCTCATCATCGGCGACGTGCGCACCACGCCGCTCAGCCAGATCTGGACCTCCGACGCGATGAACGCGCTGCGCCTGCAGCATCTCGAAGGACGCCGCTGCGAGAACAAGGTCTGCGGCAGCTGCGGCCAGCTCACGCACTGCCTGCCGGACAATATCGACAATCTCCGCGAAATGCTGCTCGAGCGCTTCCGCGAGAAGGTGACGTTCAACCCGGCCGTCAAGGCGCCGGGCGGTCTCAAGCCGATGGCCCCCATCGCCGCCGAATGAAGGTCTTGCACATCACGCCGCATCTCGGCGGCGGTGTCGGCAAGGCCCATGCGGCCATCCAGGGCGCGACCGACCCGGCGGTCGGGCGCGCCTATTATCTCCTCGAAGAACCCCGTGACCGCCGCTATGCCGACCTCGTCGAGCAGGCGGGCGGCCGCCTCCATCATGCCGGCCAGGGCGTTTCGCTCGCGCACCTGATCGAAGACGCCGACATCGTCCAGATCGAATGGTGGAACCATCCGCGCCTCTACCATCTGCTCGCCACCACCGAGCTGCCGCCGATGCGCAGCCTTTTCTGGGCCCATGTCTCGGGGCTTTTTGCGCCCTACATTCCCACCGGCCTGATCGCTGCCACCGGGCGGTTCGTCTTTACCTCTCCCTGTTCGCTGCAGGCACCGGATATCGCCACCCTACCGGGCGCGGCGCGCGCGCGTCTCGGTGTCGTCGGTTCGGGCTTCGGCTTCGAGGATGGACGCACCGCGGATGAGATGCCGGCGAGCGAGACGTCGGCAGCGATCGCCTATCTCGGCACGGTCGATTTCGTGAAGATGCATCCCGCCTTCTTCGACATCGTCGACGCGGTGGACCATCCCGATATCCGCGTCTCTGTCTGGGGTGGCTTCGACGTGCAAGGCGAGCCGGCCCGCCGCGCCAGCGCCATGCGCATCCCGAACGGGTGCGGCTGGAGGGCCAGACGGCGGATCCGCGCGCCGCGCTGCAGGCTGCCGGCATTTTCTTCATTTGCTCCGCGAGGATCACTACGGCACGGCGGAGAACGCCCTGATCGAGGCGATGTCGCTGGGGCTGGTGCCGGTGGTGCTGGCCAATCCAGCCGAAGAAGCCATCGTCACCGATGGCGTCAACGGCGTGGTCGCGGTCGATCCGGCCGATATGGCGGCAAGGCTCGGGCATCTGCTGGCGGAGCCGGAGGAGCGGACGCGCCTGTCCGCGGCTGCACGGGCGACGGCGCGCGACCGATACCAGCCGCGCCGTTCGGCCGGCCTGCTCGAAGAACACTATCGCGCGCTGATGGGCGAACCGAAGACACGCATCGATTTTGCCGGTGTGCTCGGCTCCAAGCCGGCCGACTGGTTCCTCTCCACGCAGCAGCGCGATCGGGAGAGCGGGACGGGACGGATGTTTGCTGCCGGCGGCGGCCTGTCGAAAGGCAGCATCGACCATTTCCTCGCGACTTTCCCGGACGATCAGGGACTTCTGGCTCTGTCGGCCCGCTGAGGGCCGACGAAGAAGCGGCCCTAGTCTTCCCGGATGGGTACGAAGTCGGTGATGACGAAGATCGGCGCGAGCATCGCGTCGACCACCTCATAAAATTCCTGGGCGGTCTGGGCATTGCCGATGAAGCGATCGACCAACAGCATCTGCGCATGCAGGCCGCGCCGGCTATCCTCCGGCGGCTGCGGGAAATATTGCGGCCGGAACTGTTCGGACAGCGCAATGCCGCCGGGCATGCGGCGGATCGCCTCGAAATAGGCCTGGCCCTTCTGCTGGAACGCCGCCTCGTCATGCTCGCGCATGCAGTCGATGACGCAGGCCTTGACGAAATCCTCGTTGAAGCCGGCCCAGCTGGCGCCGAGTTCGTGCAGCACGCGGGCCTGGACCTCGGCAATCGTGGCGGTGAGGCCGATGCGGGCGTCGAAGGGAAAACCCTCGAGCGCCGAGGGCACCGGCATGGGGCGGAACGGCGTGGCGCTGATCGCCGAAAGCGGCCGGTGCGACAGCAGCAGCCCCTGCGAGAAGATCAGCACGCGGGCCGCCCATTCCCATCGCGGCAGCGGCGTCAGCCAGCTGAGTTCGCCGCAGGAGGAGAGCACGGTTTCGAGCAGCGAGCGCCTGACCGTGCCGTGATAGAGGCCGAACGGCATGCGCGGCGTGTTCTGGCTGGCGGTCCACTGGAAGAAGCTTCCAGCATGCGGATTTTTCGATGTCGGCGAGATGGTGGACGATCGGCACAGCGACCGTGGCGCTGATCGTTCGTGGCGCTTCGGGCGCGATGGAAAACGCATTCCAGCCGAGCGTGTCGGCATCCGGATGCTTGTCCTCGGCATAGGCGACAAGCTTGGGCAGGTCGGGCTGGATCATGTCTTCGGGGCCTATCAGCGAGACCCAGTCACCCGTCGAGGCGGCAAGCGTGCCGATCCACAGGCTGGCGGCCGACAGTCCGGCCGGGGCGGTGGGCAGCACGCGCAGCCGCGGATCCTCCGCGGCGCGGGCCTCCAGATAGGGCCATGCGCCCGCGCGCACGCCGCAGGCGGCGACGATCACCTCGATGCTGGAATCGGGTTCCTCGAGCAGCCGGTTGACCAGATAGGTCGGGGCCGGCTGGCCGGGTTCGACGGGAATGCAGACGGATAGTTTGGGCATGACGGCCTCGCATAAATGCCCCTTCCGCGGGATCGTGCGCGGAAGGGGCTGAACAGGCGCTTCGGGCTGACCATACGACTGGCGAATCGTCGGGCACCGAGCTGCTTGTTTGCTTAAGCGGCCGAACTGGCGCGAGGCTTAGCAGTCGCGAAGCGGCGAGCCGGCCGCCTCAGCCACCGATCTGCTCGGCCATCTGGTAGAGGCCGGCGCAACGCGCGCCGGAGGCGCAAAACGCGAGGACCGGGCCCTCGGTTTCCTTGAGCAGGCCGCGCAGCTTGCGCGCCTGTTCCATCGGCACGGCCGAGCCGCCGACCGGCAGGTAGTAGGCCTTGAGATTGGCGGCCTTGGCGGCTTCCTCGATCGCCGAGAATTTCGGCTGGCCCCAGCCTTCGCCGTCCGGACGCATGCAGATGACCGCGGCATAGCCCGCCTCGGCCACCTGGCCGAGATCCGTCGGCTTCAGCTGGCCGGTGACGTGATAGTTGTGCGTGACGGGACGGATATGCATCGGCGGGATTCCTTCGCTGGCGGCTTGCGCATGGGTAGGAGGCCGAGCCTGACTCGTCCCGAGGGACGTACAGCCGACGACCTTTCGCCAAATACATAATGATAATCATATGTATATTCAAGCGCCGATGCCGGCCGCTATGGGGTCGGCGGGGAGGTGAGGGCCGGCCTCATCGTCTTGCGCGTTGACGGCGCGGGCGCGGGTGGGGCGCCGGGGTCCGGAGTGGACGACATAGGCTTTGTCGCCACGACATGCGGCCGCAGATATTCGGGAAGCCGGGCAATGACGGAGGGAAGCGGCAGCCATTGCAGCGTGTCGAAGTAGGCGCGGCTGCGCTTGACGGTCGGATCCTTCGAGGTCGGCAGGACGATCAGATTGTAGCTTCTGGGCGCGGTGAATTCATGGGTGAAGCGGAAGGACATGCCGAAGCGCACCGCGGTGAAATCCGCAAGCGCCTCGGCGTTGGCGATGGCGGGGGCAAGATCGAGCCACCGCGCCTGCTCGATCAGCTGTTCAAGCGCCTTGACCAGCAGGTGATGCACGGTCTCGCCGTCCTCGGTTTCCGGCGCGACCAGCTTCATGCGGATCGAGCCGACCTCACCCTCGGGCGTGCCCTTGGCGATGAAGAAGAACGAGGCGTTCTGGCGGCCTTCCTCCGTCGCCGGCAGAAGCGTCTCGGACAGGCATTCATAGGTCTTGCCGTCGAACTGGCTGGGTTGCCAACCGCCATTGTCGACGCCGGCCGCCTTGAAGGCGCCGCACAACTCGCTTCCGCTGGCCCTGACCTCGCGCACGAAGGCGCCGATCGCGGCGTTTTCCGGGCCGGCAAAGAACCGTGTGGGTATGGCGACTGCAACCGGCGCCAGCCGGCGGCCGCGCAGGGCGCGCGTCCCGCGCGGCTCGTCCGTCGCCGGTTCCAGCAGCCAGTTCAGGTCGTAGCGGTCGAGCAGGATGCGCAGGTTGCGCCGGTCATTGGCCAGCAGCAGCGTGGCGGCGATCGCCAGGGCAAAGGCGACGAGCAGCACGGCGAAGAGCAGCATCGCGCTCTTCCTCGGCGGCGCGGGCTTGGGCGGGGTGCCGCGCAGTCCGCTCGTATCCTTGTCGTCGCCCCTCGGCATGGAGACCTTTATTGCAGTGCGGTTGTGACCTGCTTATGCCACGAATTGGTTTGGGACACGTATACTTATCCTGCGAGTTTGTGACTTCGTGGCGAGGCTTGTCATCGCCATGCGTCGGCAGCGCCGCGGGCAGGGGCAATGTGCGCAAGCGTCCAATTCTGGGCACGCCATGGGAGCGGCGGCGTGGAACATTGACGAGGGGCCGGCCGGTTCCTTAGCTGGCCGCATTTCACGCCCGACCGGAGGACGCCCGCCCATGTTGAAGATCGATGTCCGCAAAGGACTGCTTGTCGCCGCCACGCTGCTGGTGGCGCTGCCGGCCCATTCCGCCGAGCCGGAGATCTGGACGATGACCACGCCCCAGGGAAGCTGCCGGCTCTCCTTCGAGGAGGACCCGGTCGCGGAAGGGGTGCTCTCGACGCTCTTCCATGACGGTTCGTGCTTCGACTTCACCAATCCGGTGACGGGCTATTCGATGAACAACGGCGATCACACGATCATCCTCTATTCGACGAAGGACGGCCTGACGATGGTCGGCCGTGCCGACCTGGAGGAGCCGGGACATTATGTCGGCGTGATCGGCGACGGCGAGGAACTGACGCTGGTCCAGGATGGCGGCAAGCCGGCGCCGCGTCCGGTGGCTACGCCCGCAGGCCCTTGCCCGGCCTATGTCGACGGCGGCTGCGCTCAGCCGAGCGACGTCGGCTCCCCGGACGTCGCCGCCGGCGTCACCTCGATCCAGGCGCTCACCCGCATGAACATCCGCGCCATGCCCGACCGTTCCGGCGCCGTGCTCGGCAAGCTCGAGCGGAACCAGTGCGTCACCGTCATCGGCTGCGTCGAGCAGAACGGCACCACCATCTGGTGCGAGATCGAGATGGGAACCTATCGCGGCTGGGTGCTGAAACGCGATGCCGGCAAGATCTACACCCGCAACGCCTGCGGCTGAGGCGAGGCAAAACCACTGATTCGAAAAGAGCATCGCGGCTTGTTTAGTCCCGTCATTTGGTGGTGCATTATTCAGCCAGGAATGGAGAGATGCGCTATGGGTCAAATTCTACACGGGAGCGCCCGCACGACGGAAGCAGTCCGTCGAGCGATACACATAGTCAAGAGAGCCTGAGGGTTCTGGCGAAACGCTATGGGATCAACCAGAAGACCGTAGCGAAGTGGAAGCGGCGCACAGCGGTGAAGAACCTGCCAACCGGTCCGAAAGGCGCGCACTCAACGATACTTTCAATCGAAGAAGAGGCAATCATCGTTGCTTTCCGCCGGCACACACTGCTGCCACTGGATGACTGCCTCTATGCCCTACAGGCCACGATTCCGCATTTGACCCGCTCGTCCCTCCATCGCTGCTTACAACGGCATCGAGCACAGGCTCACCAAAATCAAGCATCCCTGGACCAACGGCCAAGTCGAGAGAATGAACCGAACGATCAGAGACGCGACTGTCAAACGGTATCACGACGACAGCCAGGACCAGCTAGCCGCCCACCTCCATGACTTCGTCGATGCCTACAACTACGGCCGTCGGCTAAAGACGCTGCGCCACCTCCCACGGATTGATGACGTTCAGCCCGGCAGCCTCCATGAGCCTCTCTATTCCACCCGTTTTGTCTACGATGCCGGACCAGCTGAACATGGTCCCCCGCAGCGCAGTCGAGGCGGAGTTCACTGACACTTTCGCCAACGGATTTGACGTCGCCCGGATTTCCGATTGCGAGGCGGTTGATGGGCTAGAAACTCGAGCGTTTGTACGATGATTGCGCAAGCGCGTGATTCCATCGGCAAGATCAAGGTTCCGCGCATCGAGTACACAGGTGGATGTAATCCATTGTTGCCAATCTGTCAGGCAGCCGAGGTGGCAGGGCGCACGACATCGGCGAAAGCGGCACGACCTCTTGCAAACTGGTACGGAACCATCTAGTAAGGCGCCAAACTACATTGGATGTCGTCATGCTCAACGCCAAGAATAGATCGCTCTATGAAGAAGCCCTGCGCCGGGGCCGGACGGACTACCGGCAGATCAAGCTTTGCGGCGGGGTCCTCAGCCTTGCCTCCGCGATTGATGCCGATTGCGCTCGGCGGCTTGCCCGTCATCAGCTGTCAGACAGCAAGTTCGTCATGCTTATTGTATTGCATGAGGCGAAGGACGGCCTTGCACCCAACGAGCTTGCCACACGCTGCGGCGTGACGCGCGCCACCATGACCGGCCTGATCGACGGGCTGGAGCGAGATGGACTTGCCCGCCGGGATGCCTACGAGAAGGATCGGCGTAGCGTCAAGATCCGGTTGAGCGACAGGGGCGAGCACCTGGCACGCACCGTGTTCGACGAACATGCCGAATGGCTGGGCTCGGTCTTCGGTGGATTGGATCGGGAGCAGTCGGAGCTTCTGACCTCGCTGATACAGGCGATCTGGCAGAAGACCGATGCCGGGAAACTGGCTGCCGCCCCGCCGGGCGACGAGCTCGCTTGAGCAACTTCCTTTTCTTCTTCTTATGCTTCGACCGGATCAGACCCTCAGCAAGGCCCCACCCATGCCTCTCTCCGCCATTCGTAATTTTTGCATTATCGCCCATATCGACCACGGCAAGTCGACGCTTGCCGACCGCTTCATTGAAATTACCCAGACGGTACCCGGCCGTGACATGCACGAACAGTTGCTTGATTCCATGGATATCGAGCGGGAGCGCGGTATCACGGTGAAGCTGCGCACGGTGCGCATGCAGTATCGCGCGGCGGATGGCATAGACTACCAGTTCAACCTGATCGATACGCCCGGCCATGTGGATTTCTCCGCCGAAGTGAGCCGCAGCCTTGCGACCTGCGAAGGCGCCATCGTGCTGATCGATGCGACGCAGGGAGTGCAAGCCCAGACGATTGCCAACGTCCGGCTGGCGCGCCAACAAGGGCTGAAACTGCTGGCGGTTCTCAACAAGATCGACAGTCCGCTTGCCGATCCGCAGCGCATCATCCGCCAGCTTTACGATGTGGACGGTCTCGATCCGGATACGGTGATGCTGGTATCTGCGCGAAACGGAGACGGCGTTCGCGAGGTGCTGGAGGCGATTGCGACCACGTTCCCGCCGCCGGTAAGCCAGCAAGAGGTGCTGCGCGCGCTCGTCTTCGACAGTTACTATGATCCTTACCGCGGCGTGGTTCTGTCGGTCCGCGTGGTAGACGGCACCCTGGCCGCCGGTGATCGCATTCGCTTCATGTCGGCGCCAACCGGCTTCGAGGCCACCGAAGTCGGTATATTCAGGCCGGAGCTATTGCGCTGGAACGGGCTTTCGGCCGGAGAAGTTGGCTATGTCGCAACCGGCATCAAGGATCCGTCCTTCATCCGCCTCGGCGATACGCTGACCTTTGTGGACACGCCTGCACGTGATCCGGTTGCCAGCTACCGCCAACCCAAGCCCATGGTTTTTGCCGGACTCTATCCCTCCGGCGACATGACCATCAACACCCTGCGCGACGCAGTGCAGAAGCTCGCGCTCAATGATGCGGCCTTCCGTACTGAAGCTGAAGTCTCGGAAGCGCTGGGTGCCGGCTACCGCTGCGGTTTTCTCGGCATGCTGCATCTGGATATCGTCAAGGAGCGGTTGAAACGCGAATGTGGCGTCGATGTCATCACCACAGCACCGAGCGTCGTCTATCGGGTGACGTTGAAGAGCGGTGAAGTCCTGTTGATCGACAACCCCGCGCACTTTCCCAATCCCGAAGCGATCGCGATGGCTGAGGAACCCATGGTGTCAAGCATGATCCAGACGCCATCCGACTATATCGGCGCGGTGATGGAGTTGTGCGGCCGCAGCCGCGGGATCTTCGGCACGCTGGATTATGGCGATGACGGCTACGCTCGCATCGCCTACGAACTGCCGATGAGCCAGATGGCCTTCGGCTTCTTTGACAGCCTCAAATCGTTGACCCAGGGCTATGCCACGCTCGACTACGAGTTTTCCGATTACCAGCCGACCGATCTGGTGCGGGTGGACATTCTCATCGAAAGCCAGCCGGTCGACGCCTTTGCCTTTGTCACCGTCCGTGAACAGGCTTACGAGAAGTCCGCCGATATCGTTCACCGGCTAAAATACGTGATGCCGAAGAAGCTCTATCCCGTGCCGCTGCAGGCCGCCATCGGCAGCCGGGTGATTGCCCGCGAAGATATCCCGCCCTTGCGCAAGGATGCTCTGGCCAAGGGTTTCGAGGGAAGTGTCTCGGCAAAGCGCAGGCTCGCCAGGAAGGGCAAGGAGAACAAGGGCAGGCGGCACGGGCTTTCGCGCGGCGACATCCCGCAGGAGGCATTCCTGGCGATACTGGCGGTTTGAGCGCGGTGTGGAGATGATTCGTGTACTGAGGAGGCGCCCGAGCGTGCTCTCACGCCTGCGCACGATGCTGCTACTGCGGGCCAACTTGGCGGCGCGGGCGCTTTTACCTCTTCTCGGTTGTTCCATGACCGACGACCAAGAGCGCATTGTTGAATTTGATGTTCTGTTCGAATCCGTTGGCGGTTTGGGCTCGCATGCGACGGGGATGAGGAACATGTTCGGATCGGCCGGGCTCTTGCGATCACGCCCAAAGCCTCACCGAGGTGCAGATATGGGCAACTGCGGCAAGAATGGTCCCTGCCCTTCAGGCAAGAGGCGCATGGCGGACCAGTCCCGGGATCATTCCAGGGTGCGCCCGGCGTTCCTCGTTGCGGTGTCTCTTGGCCGCTGCGGCGCGGACGCTCGCGCTGAGGATTGCACGGATCAGCTTCGGCCAACTCGGGGACTCTGGGTTGAGCTTCAGGTCGACGTTATTCCATTTCAAGACTTCCTCGGCTTCAGTTCGGGCATAGCCAAACGGGTAGCCTCGAGCGATCCCTTGCTGATTGACGTGGTCCATGTTGTCGGTCAGCCGTTGATAGCCTTCAAGCTCGTCGTCGGTCATTCCCTCCAGACGGACATCATTGTCCTCATCCAGGAGGTGGGCGAAGTAAACGTCCTCGACGTGCTTGATTCGCACGTCAGACAGCTCGGGGAGCGCGGGCTCTCGCTGCCGGACCAAGGTCGCCCATGCTCTTCAAAGCGCTCGTCCACTTCGGCCGAAGCTTTCCTCAGCTTCTTGAGCACATCCTGATAGTCCCGGATCTCAAGTGAGAACGTTTCTTCGGTCTTCGGATACGATTTTTTGATGTCGCGGGGGGATGGAGCATCTGTACCAGTGGACGTTTCCACGCTTGGTCAGACGAGAGGGCAAGGGCATGTCGTTCATCGCTCCGCTGTAGCCGTGAGCTGTAACAAACGGAACTGTAACCCATTGATCTTGCGCTAAGTCCTTGTGAATAAACAAGGAAAAATGGTGCTGCTAGAGAGACTCGAACTCTCGACCTCTCCCTTACCAAGGGAGTGCTCTACCACTGAGCTATAGCAGCTTGCGAGGCCCGGTGCATTTGCGCCGTCTCAAGCGAGCCGCCTATTGCCACAGCTTCCGGGGGGATGCAAGCCGCAAAACGAACTTCGCTTGAAGAAAACCATCTCATGCGCAGAACACTTCCGGAAAAGGTGGATTTCGGCTATCACCCCGGCATGGACAAAGAGCGGGACGAATTAAGGCCGGGGGCCGAGGCGGGCGAGGGGGCAGGGGATGCCGCCGCGAGCGGTGGCGAGCGCGGCCTGCGCCACGCCGACATCGCGGCCGCGCAGCGCAAGGCGCGGGCGGCGAACACGCTGAGGGAAAACCTCCTGCGGCGCAAACTGCAGCAGCGCTCCCGCCGCCAGGGCCAGGCCGACGAGACGGATGGCCTGCCTGCCGCAAATTCGCCGAATCGCGATGATTAACCGTTGCTGAACCGGTGAATTGAACCCGCCGTGCTTTTCGTCTAAAGACCCCACCCGGCCGGGTGGCGGATTTTCCACCCATTATCAGGAAAGGCGGGTCTTGACCCGTAGCGTAGGCTTACATGGATCGTATCAGGATTGTCGGCGGCAACGAGCTCAACGGGGTAATCCCGATCTCCGGCGCCAAGAATGCCGCTCTGCCCCTGATGATCGCCTCGCTGCTGACCAGCGACACGCTCACCCTGGAAAACGTGCCGCATCTCGCCGACGTCGAGCTTCTGCTGCGCATCCTCGGCAATCACGGCGTCGACGTCTCGGTCAACGGCCGGCGCGAGCGCCAGGGCGAGGGCTATTCGCGCACCATCCATTTCACCTGCCGCACCATCGTCGACACCACCGCGCCCTACGAGCTGGTCTCGAAGATGCGCGCCAGCTTCTGGGTCATCGGCCCGCTGCTCGCCCGCGAGGGCAGGGCGCGGGTCTCGCTGCCGGGCGGCTGTGCCATCGGCACGCGTCCGGTCGACCTGTTCATCGAGGGCCTGACCGCGCTCGGCGCGACCATGGAAATCGACAGCGGCTATATCAATGCCACGGCGCCGAAGGGCGGCCTGATCGGCGGTACCTATACCTTCCCCAAGGTTTCGGTCGGCGCGACCCATGTCATGCTGATGGCGGCCTCGCTCGCCCGCGGCACGACCGTGATCAACTACGCGGCGCGCGAGCCCGAAGTGGTCGACCTCGCCTATTGCCTGAACGCCATGGGTGCGAAGATCTCCGGCGCCGGCACCTCGACCATCACCATCGAGGGCGTGCACAGCCTGTCGGGCGCCCGCCACCGCGTCCTGCCGGACCGCATCGAGACCGGTACCTCTGCCATGGCGGTCGCTATGACCGGCGGCGACGTGACGCTCGAGGGCACCGATTTTGCCCTGCTCGACACACCGCTGGACGCCGTCCGCCGCGCCGGGGCCGAGATCACGGTCACGCCGTCGGGCCTACGCGTCGTCGGCCACGGCCATGCCATCCGCCCGGTCGATGTGGTGACCGAACCCTATCCCGGCTTCCCCACCGACCTGCAGGCGCAGTTCATGGGCCTGATGACGCGCGCCAACGGCGTTTCCCACGTCACCGAGACCATCTTCGAAAATCGCTTCATGCATGTGCAGGAACTCGCCCGTCTCGGCGCGCGCATCACACTCTCCGGCCAGACGGCGCGGATCGAGGGCGTGACCCGCCTGCGCGGTGCGCCCGTCATGGCGACCGACCTGCGCGCCTCGGTGTCGCTGGTCATCGCCGGCCTTGCCGCCGAGGGCGAAACCACGGTGTCGCGCGTCTATCACCTCGATCGCGGCTTCGAACGGCTGGAAGAGAAGCTGACCCGCTGCGGCGCGGTGGTCGAGCGCATCACCGACTGAGTTTCTTGAGGTCCGGCTGCCTGCGACCGGTTGCCTCTTGCATTGCGGCGACCTATGTCGAAAGGATGATGCGTGATCGGTGCGGGCCAGGCGTCAGCCTTTCCTCCTTCACCCGGTCTCGCGCGTGATCTGCTGGCCAATCGGACAATGATGACATGACAAGCCTGAAGCTCCTTGCTCTCGACACCGACGACCTTGCGGTCATGTCCGCCCACATGCAGGACGCGGTGTTCAAGGTCGCCGACATCACCTTCCAGGCGCGGCCCGGCCTGTTTGCCCTCGCCGTCAACCGCTTCGTCTGGGAAGGCGCGGGCGCAAAGCGCCGGAGCTACGAGCGCCGCCGCGCCATGCTGTCCTTCAAGCGCGTGAGCGCCGTGCGCTCCATGGGCTTCGACCGCCGCAAGGGCGACGACGTGCTCTCGCTGCTTGCCATCCGCTTCCGCATGGAGGGCGAAGGGCCGGAGGGTGTGGTCGAACTCGTACTGTCGGGCGGCGGCATGATCGCGCTCGATGTCGAATGTATAGAAGCACAGCTTGCAGATACCGGCGGAGCATGGGAAACCAGCCACAAGCCCGGTCATCCGGGCAATTGACCGGCTCGGCCGGAAAAGTGCGTGAAGGCGGGGCAGGAAGGAAGCAGGGGACGTGGCGATCTGGTTGGATCAGGCATCGGAAGGGTTTGGCGAGACGTTTGCCGCCTTCCTGACGACGAAGCGCGAAGTGTCGGACGACGTCAACGACGTGGTGAGGGCGATCATCGCCGATGTCCGGGCGCGCGGCGACGCGGCGCTGGCCGAATATTCCCTGCGTTTCGACGGCATTGATTTCTCCCATACGCCGATGCGTGTCACGCCGGCGGAAATCGACGCGGCGGCGGCCCAGGTCTCGCCCGAGGTGATGGATGCCCTGCGGCTTGCGGCCGAGCGCATCGAAAAACACCATGCCCGCCAGATGCCGAAGGACGACATCTACGAGGACGCGCTCGGCGTCGGGCTCGGCTCGCGGTGGACGGCGATCGAGGCGGTCGGCCTCTATGTGCCGGGCGGCACGGCGAGCTATCCGAGTTCGGTGCTGATGAATGCCGTGCCGGCGAAGGTCGCCGGCGTGGAGCGCATCGTCATGGTCGTGCCGGCCTCCGGCGGCGCGATCAATCCGACGGTCCTGGCGGCCGCCAAGATCGCCGGCGTCGAGGAATCTACCGGATCGGCGGCGCCCAGGCGGTGGCCGCCCTTGCCTACGGCACCGAGACCATCGCCCCGGTCGCCAAGATCGTCGGTCCGGGCAATGCCTATGTCGCCGCCGCCAAGCGCCATGTCTTCGGCACGGTCGGCATCGACATGATCGCCGGGCCGTCCGAAGTGCTGGTGATCGCCGACGCGAACAACAATCCCGACTGGCTGGCCGCCGACCTCCTGGCCCAGGCCGAGCATGATCCGGGCGCCCAGTCGATCCTCATCACCGACGACGCCGAACTCGGACACGCGGTCATGGCTGCCGTCGAGCGGCAGCTGAAGTCGCTCAGCCGCTCCGAGACGGCCGCCGCCAGCTGGCGCGATTTCGGCGCCGTCATCCTGGTCAAGTCGCTTGCCGACGCCATCCCGCTCGCCAACCGAATCGCCGCCGAGCATCTGGAGCTCGCCGTCGACGATCCGGATGCGCTGATGGCCGGCGTGCGCAATGCCGGCGCGATCTTCGTCGGCCGCCACACGCCCGAAGTGATCGGCGACTATGTCGGCGGCTCCAACCACGTTCTGCCCACCGCGCGTTCGGCGCGCTTCTCCTCGGGCCTCTCTGTACTCGATTTCGTCAAGCGCACCTCGATCCTGAGACTGGGACCGGAACAGCTGCGCAAGCTCGCCCCGGCGGCGATCGCGCTGGCGAAAAGCGAGGGGCTCGATGCCCATGCGCGCTCCGTCGCCATCCGGTTGAACCTCGAAGGCTGACCGATGGCGAAGGGCGACTTCCGGCTCTGCGATGTTGTGCTCGACGAGACGATCGGCCGCTCGACGCCGGACGTCGAACACGAGCGCGCCGTCGCCTCTTCGACCTGATCAGGAAAACACCTCGAGCCGGTCGGCCACCCGGGCGGCCCCTACCGGCTGCTGCTGTCGCTGGTCGACAGCAAGCTGGTCTTCTCGATCAAGACCGAAAGCGACGAGGCGGTCGCGACGCACATCCTGTCGCTCACCCCGTTCCGGCGGATCATCAAGGACTACTTCATGATCTGCGAGAGTTATTACGAGGCGATACGCTCCTCGACGCCGTCGCAGATCGAGGCGATCGACATGGGGCGCCGCGGCATTCACAACGAGGGTTCGCAGACGTTGATGGACCGGCTGTCGGGCAAGATCAAGCTCGACTTCGACACGGCCCGCCGGCTGTTCACCCTGGTCTGCGTCCTCTATTGGCGCGGGTAGCCTGATGGCCACCGGCGCGGATCCCGATACCCAGGGGCGTCTGCCGGGGGCGATCCTGTTCGTCTGCGGCATGAACGCGATCCGCTCGCCGATGGCCGAAGCGATCGCCCGGACCCTGCTGCCGGCCGGTACCTATCTCGCCTCGGCGGGGGTGAGGGCCGGCGAGCGCGATCCCTTCGTCGATGCGGTGCTCGACGAGATCGGCCTGACGCTCGGCAGGCGCCAGCCGCAGACGCTGGACGAACTGGAGGACGACTATTTCGACATGGTCGTCACGCTGGCGCCGGAGGCGCATCACGCGGCGCTGGAACTCACCCGTTCCTCCGCCGTCGAGGTCGTCTACTGGCCCATGCCCGATCCGACGGTGGCGACCGGCACGCGCGAGCAGATCCTCGAGGCCTATCGCGAGGTGCGCGACCGGCTGAAACGGCTGATCGAGGAGCGCCTGCTGTCCCGCGAAAGGCTGTCTCCGGGTCCGCTTTGAAACAAATTCGAAAAGCCCGATCTACAAGGTTCACAAAACCGCGGTGATTGTGTAGTTTCCGCCCACATTTTCGGGCCCCCGACCGGCGTCCCGACCAAACCTCAAGAAAGACAAGCGTTCAATGGCTAAAGAAGAAGTCCTCGAATTTCCCGGCGTCGTCACCGAATTGCTGCCCAATGCGACGTTCCGGGTGAAGCTGGAAAACGAGCACGAGATCATCGCCCATACCGCGGGCCGCATGCGCAAGAACCGCATCCGCGTTCTCGCCGGCGACAAGGTCCTGGTGGAGATGACCCCCTACGACCTGACCAAGGGCCGCATCACCTATCGCTTCAAGTAGTCGCCGGCTGCCGGTGAAGGCTGCGAGAGGGTCGATGGAACTGAGACAGAAGCTGATACTGGCCTCCGGGTCGCCGCGCCGCCTCGACCTGCTGAAGCAGGTCGGGATCGAGCCCGTGCGCCTGATGCCGATGGACCTCGACGAGACGCCGAAGAAGTCGGAACATCCGCGCTCGCTGGCGCGCCGCCTGTCGGCCGACAAGGCCAAGGCCGCCTATGGCGAGATCCGCCGCGATCCGGTGTGGAACGACAGCTATATCGTCGCCGCCGACACCGTGGTCGCCGTCGGCCGCCGCATCCTGCCCAAGGCGGAATATCTGGAAGAAGCCTCCTCGGCCCTGCATCTCCTGTCGGGCCGCAGCCACTGGGTGTTCACCGGCGTCTGCCTGATCACGCCGGGCGGCACGGTGCGCCAGAAGATCGTCGAGACCAAGGTGCGCTTCAAGCGCCTGTCCGGCCTCGACATCGAAAGCTATCTCGCATCCGGCCAGTGGCGCGGCAAGGCCGGCGGCTATGCCGTGCAGGGCATTGCCGGCTGCTTCGTGCAGAAACTCGTCGGCTCCTACACCAATGTCGTCGGCCTGCCGCTGTTCGAGACGCTGCAGATGCTCTCGGGCGAGGGCTTCACCGTGCAGTCCGGCTGGACGGAGGGCTGAGCGATGGCCGGGACCGAAAACCTCGGCCGCTCCGCCAAGGTGGAGCCGCTGCGCAAGGCGCGCCCGTGCCCGGAATGCCGCAGGCCCTCGCAGCGCGAGCACTATCCCTTCTGCTCCGACCGCTGCCGCAATCTCGACCTGTCGCGCTGGCTGAAAGGCTCCTATGCCATTCCCGTCGTCGACGACGAATCGAAGGCCAACGACGACCAACCCGACTGAGACGATTGCCGGGCGGTTCGGCGAATGGGCCGGAAGTCGTTCCTTTGATTGGATTTTCCGGCATTTTCGCAAAGCTGTCAAAAAAGTGCCGAAAGGCGCTGGACATGCCGAAACAAGATGCTATAACGCCCTCGCTTCCGGGGGAAACTTCTCCCCCGCCGGTCGGAACCATCCGCCGGATGGCTTGTCAAAAGGCCTGATGCCCAGATAGCTCAGTTGGTAGAGCAGCGGATTGAAAATCCGCGTGTCGGTGGTTCAAATCCGCCTCCGGGCACCATTCTAAAATTTCCTCGTTATATTTCAGTATTTTATTGGGCGGTATCGTCCCACCGTATGCAATCACCTTAAAAGGTGGGACACTTTTGATCTATTTCTGTTCCTCCGATAGCCGTCTCATTGCGCTGGTCGCTCGTATCTTCTGATTAGCTGCGCGGGTGTAGCGGGTGACTTCCTTAGATGTGGAGTGGCCCGTGACAGCCATGATTTCGAACTCTGTGCATCCAAGCTCGGCAAGGCGAGACGCTGCCGCCTTGCGAAGCCCATGGGCACTGCATTCTTTTAGGCCAGCTTCGTTGCACCGCTTGCGGAACCAATTGCCAAATCCATTGGACGTGAACGGCCGGTCGAACTCCGTTACAAGAAACGTGAGATTTCCGCAGGGGCTCGCATCGATAATTTTCCGCAGTTCGGGAATGATCGGGATTTCGAGCCGCACCGGCTTACTGTTCCGATTCTTGTGCTGAGTGAACGTCAGCCAGCCATCCCGGACGGGTTGCCGGCCGAATGAAATGATGTCGCTTCTGCGCTGCCCAGTGTAGAGCATCAAGGCGAAGGCCAGTCGTGCTTTTGTTCCAATCGGATGACGCTCCTCAAACTTGCGAAGCTCGTCCACCGACCATGCATGAAATCCTTCGGGGTTCTTGCTCTTCAGGTATTCGACATCCATGGCCGGGTTGCGGTCGTGATGGTCATAATCAATCGCGAATTTGAAAAGCTGGCGTACCGCCTTCAGCATGCCATTGGCCGCTTCGGGTTTCTCGATAAGGTCATCGCGGCGTTGCCTCAAGTGTTTCGGTTGCAGCAACCGGAAGGGCTTGTCGCCGTCTCCGTTGCGCTGGCAAAAGCGCTCAAGCAACCCGCGCCGCACATATTGGGTGCGCGGATCAAGCTCGCGAAAAGGGGCCGATTTGAAGTATTCTGAACAGAGCCAGCGAATGGAGCCGGGCACGATAGCTCCGGTCTTTAGCCGTTTCGGTTCCTTCGCATGAGCCGAAGGGCTTGCCGCCGCCTTATAGGCGGCCATGAAGTCAGGTGATCCCATCGGGCCGGGCAGACGGATTTTCGGTTGCCCTGCTTTTCGAAAGTAGAGCCTTACGTTTCCGTGCCTATCCGTGTCCTCTACTACATACTTGAGCCGGATTTGCATTTGTCCCTCTTGAGGCTTTAGCCGTCCCACGGATTGTTGCTGTCGTTGCCGTCAGAAGGCAAGGCTTCGAAGCTGGCATCTAGCGCTCTCACGTCCCAAACCTTTCTTGAGTCAATCCGCTTTGGCTTGGGCATTCTGCCGTCTCTGACCATTTCATCGAACTTGGTTTCACTGATGCCGATATAGTCAGCCGCCTCGACGCGATTCAGCCCCCGCCGTGACGGCGGAGGTAGAGTCTTCACGTGTGGGGCAGCTCCGGTCATGGCTTAGGTCAGCTTCACATTCACCGCGCCGCTTGCGACCGCAGCGACAGTGACGACCACGCCGATCTTGGTATTGCCGCTCGCGGTGGACGTGACGCGCTTCGCGGTTCCGTCCCAATAGGCCGAATCGCCGATGGCGAATTCGTCCGCCGCGACCTTGGGCAATTCGAAGACACCTTCGGTCACCACGTCGCAGTCTTCGCCCGTAGCGGCGTTGCCAGCCGCGATCCCATAGATTTCACCGATCACCACGACATCACCGGAAAGGATCGACGCTGGGGCCGGAAGGGTCAGGCTCTTCCCTGCCTGTACATAGTTTTTCATGATCAAAGCCCTTTCGAGGTTCGGAAAAGAATGGTGTTGGGAGACCGGCCCGACCGCATGGCGACAATCGCGGCATCGGCGGCGCGGATGGCAGCCGCCATTTCGGAGTCGGACTTGTAG
>JAHRYZ010000056.1 GCA_020621905.1 Rhizobium sp. | reverse complement strand
GCTGCCGTTGTTACCGCTTCGATCACCGAAGCGGCTGTCTGCTTGCCATCAATCACCGTTGTCACGATCGCATCCCTCGCTCGCGTTTTCCGGCAACATAGCCGCCGCACCGGGCCGGCAATTGCCTCTCTCCGCCGTATGGTGTCAAAAGCGCGGGATTTGCAAGGGGAAAGCGCAGCCTTTGACGACCTTCCCCTGGTCCGGCGTCAGGGCGCGGGCGTCCGAGGGCCTTGGCTCAGGTATAGCGCCGGGAGGCCGGGTCCTGGCGCGCCGCGGAGCGGCGGCTGTTGGGTGCGGAACGATTGTCGGTTCGCCGGCGCCCCTGCGAAAGCGGGTCTTCGCCCGCGGCATGGCGAGGCGCTCCAAAAAGCTTGAAACGGGCGACATGGCCGAGAAACACCGGAATGCCGACGATATAGCGATACCAGAGCCGTTTCGGCTCCAGCCAAAGCCGATAGACCCACTCGCAGCGGATATGACGCATCCACAGCGGCGCACGCGGGACTTCGCCCGAGACGAAGTCGAACAGCGCTCCGACGCCGATCACGAGACGCGCGTGCTCCGGACGAATGTTGCGGTCGATCCAGATCTCCTGCAGCGGCGTGCCAAGCGCGACCAGCAGGATGTCGATCCGTGCGGCCTTGAGGTCGTCGAGCAAGCCGGCGCAGTTGTTCTTGTCAAAGAAGCCGTCGGAAATCTCGACGAATTCGTGCCACGGCGCATGCCTGCGGAAATTCACCGCGGCGCGTGCCAGGACCTCCGGCCGCCCGCCGATGAGGCCGATGCGCCGGGGCACGTCCATATAGCTCAGCATGGCCGGAATGAAGTCGGTGCCATTGAGGTTGGCGATGAAGCGTTCACCGTTGAGCAGGCGCGACGCGAGGTCGACGCCGATACCGTCGGGCAGCAGGATCGTGCGGCGGAGCGCCTTGCGGTAGTCCGGATCGGACATCATCAGATTGGCATTGTTGGCGTTGAGAAACGCCATATGGGTCGGGCCGAGCGGCAAGGAGGCCAGTTCGTTCACATAGGACAGCGCACCTTCCCAGGTGAGGTCGTAGACCGGCATGCCGAAGAGAGGCAGACGCGGCTCCGGCATAGGGAGATTCGTGGGTTCATGATTCTCCGAAACGAACGGACTTCAGGCTGTCGCGCTCATCGGGCCTCTGGCCATGCGCCTGGAGGCCGGCAATGCCTGCCAGCAGAGCCCCGCGAAACGCCGGGAGGGAGAGGAACGAGACTAGGAACCGCATGACACCACGCAATACAGGGTTTGACAGACGCCTTGTATCAGCAGGAGATCAAATCCGGATTAAGTCAAATGCTCGGATTATCGCGGGCGGATTTACGTTTTGCCAACCATGATGCCGCGGGGCGTGCCAGACGCGAAAAGGCGGCGGGTCGACGCCGCCGCCTTTTTCCATCTTGTCCGACGTATTCGATGACGGAGCGAATCAGTGACCCGACTTCGCCGGGTCCTCGACCTTGTCACCCTCGATCACCTTGACCGGCTTGGCCGGCGGTTTGGCGGCGCCGTCGCTGGTCGCCCGCACGTCATCCTTGGACATGTAGTCGAGCTGTTCGACGAGCACTTCCTCGACAAACCCCTCGCCGAGATGGGCATTGATGTCGGTCTTGATCTTCTCGCGGAAGGCGGCGATGTCAAACGAAGCCATGTTCGAGACGTCGACCATCTTGTTGCCGATCAGAAGCGTGAACAGCTCGTCGGTCATCAATTCGGTCAGCGGCAGTTCGATGCCCTTGATCTTTTCCTTGTCCATCATGAAGGAGACGCGGCCGAGGAAATAGCCGCGCACGCTGCCGTCGGCGATCATCGGGATGGTGATCGCTTCGCCGCGCACCAGTTCGAGCTTCGCCTTCCTGGCGTCCTCTTCGCTGACTTCGGCGGGCGCCGTCGCCATCTGCACAGAAAAATAGACCGCGCCCAGCGTGACGAGGCAGACCCACAATCCGGCGGCCAGGATCTTGACCATCAGACCTCGCTGTACAGGAACTGTTCCTGGGAGTAGGTGCCGTCACCATCGGCTTCCCGCACCGCATTCTTCAGGAGATCGGCGACGGCGCGCACCGCGTTCATGTGCGCCTCGACGCGGCGGGCATTGATCGCGAGCTTCTTCTTCAGGGCGTGCATCTGCTCGACATAGCCGACCGCCAGCTCGCGCGGATCGGTGTCGCGGAACAGCATGGTCAGTTCGTAGAGGCAACGGCTCTTGTGGGCATTGGAGACCTTGAGGTCGAATTCCGGGTCCTTGCCGATGCGCTGGTTTTCGTTGTCGATGATCATTTCGAGGCGGCCGAGCACCGTCTTGATCCGATAATCGCTATTGATGATTTCCATGGTTCTTGCCCCGGATGAGTGTTGTTATGCGGTCGTAGCGTCATTGGCGGAGACGCCGAGCGTGCGACGCTCCAGGTCGGTCACCATGTTGAACGCGACGCGTTTATCCGTTTCATCGGTCGCGGCATTGGCGACGTTGCCGCCGCGGTGACGTGCCAGCTCTTCCGAATACATCTGGTCGGCGATGCCGACGCCGCCGCTTTCGGAGATGACGCCGCCGATCTGCTCGGCCATCATGCTCTTCCAGATCTCGCCGGCATTGCCCTTGCCATAGACCGATTCACTGTCGTCCGGCATCATCGACTTGACGAAGTTCTGCAGGATGACCGCTTCGAATTCGCGATAGACCTTCGGAGTCTCGCCCGCAGCCGTCTTCTTGACGTTGCCGAGACCGGCGTCGTAGGCGGCGCTGTTCAGCACTTCGACCGCGGCGCCGAATCCTGTGCCCTTTTCGGCAAGGCTGGTGGCGGCCTGCGCCGCACGATTGGCTTTGAGTTTTTCCTGGGCTGCCGCCAGTACCATCGGATCTGCAGCGCGGACGACGTCCAGCACGAGATCGCTCGGAGGTGATATTGCCACGTTTCTGGTCCCCGGTGCTTCGAATAGGCGACGAGTATCACTCGCGAAGCTTGCTGGAGGCTGTCGTGGCGACAGTCATGTCGACCAGATCGTAGATGGCGTTGTCGTCCGCCTCGCGATCCTCGTGCACGCGGGCATCCTTCATGTTCTCTTCGAGCCGGTCACCCTTGGCACGTTCGCGCAGCATCTTGATCTCCTGGCCGTGCTGGAGGCTGGCGAGCTGCTTGTCGGCGTTGGACAGCCGGTCGAACCGGTCGGCATAATTCTGGGCGAACAGGCGATGGACCGGCTCCAGCGAGCCGATCGCCTCCATCACGGAAACCATCGAGGCGGCATTCTCCTCGCGGCGCTTGGCCGTGACGGCAAGCTCGCTCTCGGCCATGCGCTCCATATGGCGCTGCACGTTAACGAGCCGCTTCAGCTTTTCGGACTTCTTCGTCGGCCCCATGGGCGCTCCTTAGGCAACGGGTTCGCTCACGCCTCAGCCGAGGAAGATCCTGGGGAAGTTGTCGGCGAACTGCCGGACGATCGCGGCGATGGAAAAATACACGAGAAACAGGCCGCCCATCAGAAGGTAGGGCGTCGAGATGAAGTAGATCGGGATCTGCGGCGCGAGCTTGTTGATCAGACCGATCGAGAAGTTGAACATCAGGCCGAAAATGATGAACGGGCTGGCCAGACGCAGCATCAGCAGGAAGGTGGCGCCGAGCGTGTCGGTCAGCGTGATCAGCATCTTCTGCATGTCGGGAAAGCCGCCGAGCGGCATCAGCCCGTAGGAATCGATCAACGCCCGCAGCACGACGTGGTGAAAGTCCAGCATGAACAGCAGCAGCAGGCCGCCGAAGCTGATCATGTTGGTCAGCTGGTTTTCCGGGGTGTCCTCGACGACGTCGGGCGCGCCCGGAGAGTTGAAGCCGATCGACATGGAAATCGCCGAGCCGGCGAACTGCAGGCCGATGACATAGAGCCGCGGGATCATGCCGTACATGGTGCCGATCAGCGTCTCGCCGACGACCAGGTGGATATAGGCGTAGTCGCTGCCCGACACCTTGGGGTAGATCGTATCCCACAGCACCGGCAGGATGGCCATGGAAATGGCGGCCGCCATCAGCAGCCGCACCATGACGGGAATACGCGCCGAGGAGAAACCCGGAAGCACCATGAAGCAGGCGCCGATCCGGCAGAAGGCCACGAACATGGCCAGAACTGTCCCCTCGGGGTCGGTGATCATGAAATGGAACCCAGGATCTTTATCTCGATGCCCTTGGCCAGTTCGACATGCGACAGGACCGGCAGGGTAGCGAACAGCCGCTCGATGATCATGCGGACATAGGAGCGCGTTTCCGGCGAGGTGACAAGCACGAAAGGCAGGCCACGGTCCATGAATTCACGGATAACCTTGCTGGCCTGCTCGGAAAACTCCTCGAGGCTGCGGGGATCGATGTCGAACTCGACGATTTCACCCTTGGCATCGCGTTTCAGCGCCTGGTGGAAGACGAGATCCCACTTCGAGCCGAGGCGCAGGACGCGCAGCACGCCGTTGTCGGTCAAGTCGCCGCACAGCTGCTGCGACATGCGTACTCGCACATGCTCGACGATCTGCTCGGTCTTGCGCACGTGCGGCGCCAGCTCCGCCACCGCTTCGAGGATCAGATGCAGGTTGCGGATCGAGACGCGTTCGGCGAGCAGAAGCTTGAGAACCGCCTGCAGGCCGGAATAGGACATGTGCGACGAGCAGATCTCGTCGGCGAGCTTCTTGTATTCCGGATCGAGCCGATCGATCAGGATCTTCACGTCCTTGTAGGAAAGGAGCTGCGGCAGGTTGTTGCGGATGACCTCGCTCACATGGGTGAGCACGACCGAGACGTTGTCGATCGGGTGGAAGCCCTCGCGCTTCAGGTCCTCGGCGAAGGTCTCGAGGACCGAGACCGCCGGCATGCCGAAGGCGGGTTCGCGGATCTCGTCGCCCGGAACCTTGGGCTTGCGGCCGGAGCCGGTGACCACCAGGACTTCGCCGACGCGCAACTGGTTGGAGGCGACCGTCGTGCCGTGGATGCGGATCTGGTAGGATTTCTCCTGGATGGCGATGTCGTCGGTGACCTTGATCTCGGGCACCACGAAGCCGTACTGGCTGGCGAACTTCTTGCGCATCTTGCCGACGCGGAAAGCGAGTTCCTGGTGGGCGCCGAGCAGCCGGGTCGAGACCAGCTTGCCGAGCGCCAGTTCGATCTCGGCCGTCTTCAGAACGGACTTGACCGAATCCTTCTCGGCTTCCTTGGTCTGGATGACCTTCTTTTCCTCCTGCTCGCGCTTGACCTTGTTCTCCGCCTCGATCTGGCGCGGGATGAACCAGCTGCCGAAGGCCATGATGCCGCCGAGCGCCAGGAAGGGCACCATCGGCAGGCCGGGAACGATGGACAGCAGGACCATCAGCGATGCCGCGACGGACAGCGCGCGCGGATAGCCGCTCAGCTGGTTGACGACGGCCTGGTCGGTGGAGCCCGGATTGCCGCCGCGCGAGACCAGAAGGCCGGCGGCGAGCGAAACGATGAGGGCCGGGATCTGCGAGACGATGCCGTCGCCGACCGACAGCTTGACGAAGACGTCGGCCGCTTCGCCGATTTCCATGCCGTGGCGGAAATAGCCGATGATGATGCCGCCGAAGATGTTGATCGCTGTGATGATCAGGCCGGCGATCGCATCGCCGCGCACGAACTTCGAGGCACCGTCCATGGCGCCGAAGAAGGAGCTTTCCTGCTCGAGTTCGCGGCGGCGGAACTGCGCTTCCTTGTCGTCGATCATGCCCGCCGACAGGTCGGCGTCGATCGACATCTGTTTGCCGGGGATGGCATCGAGGGTGAAGCGGGCGCCGACTTCCGCGATGCGGGTCGCGCCCTTGGTGATGACGATGAAGTTCACCGTGACCAGGATCAGGAAGACGATCAGACCGATGACGAAGTCGCCGGACATGACGAGGCTGGAGAAGCCGGCGATCACGCCGCCCGCCGCATTGTGTCCCTCGTGGCCGTGCGAAAGGATGACGCGCGTCGTGGCGATGTTGAGCGCCAGGCGGATCATCGTCGAGATCAGCAGGATGGTCGGGAAGGACGAGAAATCGAGCGGGCGCTGGATCCACAGGGAGACCATCAGGATCAGCACGGAGAAGGCAATCGAGAATGCCAGACCCATGTCGATGAGGAACGGCGGAATGGGCAGGAACAGGATGCACAGGATGCCGACGATGCCCATGGCAAAGCCGATGTCGCGGCCGTTCGGGCTGACCTTCGGTATGATGATTGCTGTTGGTTGCGCCATTTATCGTTCCGTCTCTTCATGAGAGGTCGGCCGACGCCAAAGGGCATTCGGCCATGTTCAACGAAGCGATAGCGGGCGAAGCTTGCGCGAGGGTGGCAGTGTCACCCGTGCCGCGGCCGGCGACAGACGGTCAGAACCCGGTCTGCACGCGGGAAAACACCAGATTGGCGAAGAGCGATATCTGCCCGCCGACGAAGGGGGCGCTGATGCCGATGGTCACCAGGATGGCGACGATCTTCGGCACGAAGGTCAGGGTCATTTCCTGAACCTGGGTGAGCGCCTGGATGAGCGCGATGGTGACGCCGACGATCATCGCGGCGAGCACGGCCGGACCGGACGCGACGAGCACGGTCCAGACGGCTGCCTGCATGATATCTAGAGCGTCTGCTATCTGATTTCAACCCTGCGCGCCGTAACACTCCATGCGCATCAGGACCGTATCAGTATCGGTATCCGGGTCGATGGCGCCGACGCGAACGCCAGCGACGATCGATCTCGTCGCCTTCCGGTCGGCGACCGGTGTCGTTGTAGACGCGCACCAAACTCGCCACGCCCAGAGCTTTTCGTCGGCGCTGGTGATCGTCTGGCCGATATAGTTGGACGCATTGGTCAGCGCGTTGCCGGTAATCAGCGTCTCGAGATTGGCATTGGTCTGGATCGTCTGCTCGACCTGGGAGAAGGTGGCCAGCTGGGCGATCTGCTCGCTGGCATCCATCGGATCCGTCGGATCCTGGTTCTGCATCTGGGCGATCAGCAGCTTCAGGAAAGAATCATAATCCAGCGAATCGGCGGCCGACGCGCTCGATGCGGACGAGTTGTTGGTCGTCGTCGTCGTCGTGTTGGTGGCCGAGGTAACGCCGTCTACCGCCATGGTGCAATCTCCTTGCGAATCTGTTCAACGGTGGCCGGCGTCATTTCCTGGCTGTTGAGGATCTGGTCCTCGATCGGGTAGAGCCCGCGGATCGCCTTCAGCGCGTCGAAGGCGCGGCCGGACGAAACCATGCCATCGACCCGTTTCAGTTCGGCGAGGATTTCCTCGTTCTCGAAGCAGGTGAGCAGCATGATGATCGACTTGCGGAACATCGCCATCGACTGTTCGCGCCCTTCGGGGTTGATCAGCATCATCTGGGCGATGAAGTAGAGCTGGCGGAGCGGCGTGGTCGCCTGTTCAGGCTGCAGGACGTGGTTTTCCAGAAGGAAGGTCACGTCGTTGAGGAATTCCAGCGCAACCTTGCGGTCGACGCGCAGAACCGCTCCGTTGATGAAAATCCGTTCGCCCGACTTGAGCGAGATGCGCAAAGTGCTCTTCATTTCAGTCCATCCCTGATGATGGTTGTCACGTCGATGATGCCCTGGAAGTTGGTGGACTGGCGCTTCCGAATCCGGTCGCATTCCTTCAAGATCCAGATGGCGATTGAGATCAGGTTGGCGCGCAGTTCGGCGTCCAGCTGATTTTCCGGCTGTTTCAGATCTCGATGAGGCGATCCAGACCCGGCGGGTGTAAAAGAGCGCTTCGATCGCTTCACGGGTATAGCCCTGCTCGTCACGGGCCAGCGTGAGAAGCTCGATGGAGCGCGTCAGAGCCTGCCGTTCACGATCCTTGGCGTCCGCGACGCCATCTTCCATGATTTCGGCATATGAAAATTGGTACATTCATCTGTCCTTCATTTCCATTCATTCCCTTTGGTCATCAAAGGTAGTTGACGAGGCTCAGAGCCTGAATCTTCGCCGTCAATGTGTAGGACGCCTCGACGAGAGACAGGAGATTGTTCACACGGGTCGAGGCCTCATAGGCATCGACCTCGATCTTGCTGGAGAGCGTCGTTTCGATGATGTCGATCTGCACCTGGAGCGATCGTTGGCCTTCTCGATCGGTTTCCGACAGGCCGAGCATGGTGCGCGCGCTGTTGATGCCGGTGGTCGCGATGCCGGTATATTCGATCGCCTTCTTGGTCACCACGGCGCGGCTGTCGTCGGAAAGGTCGAGGGCCAGCAGTTCCTTGGCCACCACCGCGGCCAGCGCGAAGTAGCGCATGCCCTTGCTGTTGACCGAGGCGGATGTTTCGACCGTCTCCGTCTGGCTGATCCGGCTGGTCATCACCTCGTCGGTCGCGCTCGACCAGTCGGTGGTCCAGTCGGCGCCGGAATACATCGGCTCGACGACGTTGGTGATGAAGTCTTCCATGCTCGGTGCGGCGCCGGAGGCGGCGATGGTCGCCGTCTGCGGATCCGACTGCGGGAAGCCGAAATAGGACAGGAACTCGGCATCGAATGCCAGCTTGGCGGCCGAGGTATCCGAATACTCCTCAAGCGGCTCCACGTCGGTATTGATGCCCGAGAACAGATACTCACCACCCAGCGAGGTGTTGGCCATGCTGGTGAAGGTATCCAGCGCGCTGTCGATCGCCTGGATCGCCGTTTCCAGATTGCTGGTGTTGGCGGTTCCGGAGAGCGCGATCAGCGCCTCGTTCATGTCGTCGCCGGCCTGGGCCATCTGGTCGAGTGCCTCCTGGGAGGCCTCAAGGCGCTGCGTGGCGATCGCATTGGTATTCTTGATCGACTGCAGGCGCAGGCTGTCGCGGGTCAGGTCGACCACCGCCGAGGTGGCGCCGCCGATCTCGGCCCCGATGTCGGCATAGATGCCGGTCGTGACTTCCTGCTGCGCCTTGATCAGTTCGTTCTGGGCCTCACGGATGGTCAGGCGCATCGAAGTCTGGATCGAGAGATTGGAGATGTTTGCTGTCGACATATCTTAGCCCGCCATGTCCAGGACCGCCTGGAGCATCGCATCGATCGTCGATACGAGCTTGGCCGATGCCTTGTAGGACTGCTCGACATCGAGCAGCAGCGAGAGCTCCTCGTCGAGGTTCACCCCGGTTTCCGACGAATAGGTCTGGAAGGAGCGCTCATAGAGCGCGACCTTGTTGTCCGAGGCCGTCGTGGCGTTGGAGCGCAGATCCTCCAGCCAGCCGATCGAGCCGCTGGCGAAGGTCATGATGCTCATCGACGTCTTCAGGTCGGCCGTGGCGTCGAATGCCCGGTCGGCGTCAAGCGCGTCGGTATAGCCCATCAGCAGCGTGGTGTAGCCAGAATTGTTGCCGGTGTTCCACTTGTAGGTCGCGCCGTTGATGCCACCGTCCCGCAGAAGCATGGGATCGCCGCCCGAAGAGGCGATGACTGCCGACGAGACCGTGATGCTGCCGGCCAGGCCCGGCTCGACCGTGCCGGAGGTGAGCATCGTGCCGCCGGACCAGGTGAAGAGGCCCGGCATGTCGGCGGCGACGCCAAGCGGATCCGTTTCCGCGAAGGCTTCGATCAGGCCGCGCGCAACCTCGTCGAGCTGCGTCTGGAAGGTGGGAGCGATCTCGTCGCGCAGCTGCAGCAGCGCGCTCAGCGAGCCCTCGGCGTCCGTATTGCCGCCGTCGCCGGCGCCGATGGCCACGCCGTCGACATAGATCTGATTGCCGGTGACGGTCGCGTCATAGGCGAGCGTGCGGGTGAAGGTGACAGACCGCGGCACGGTTTCGAACAGGGTGGTGCCATCGGAGGTGTAGATCACCATGTCGCCGTTGGCACGGGTGCTGGCATCGATGCCGACGATTTCCGAAATGTCCTTGAGCAGCGTGTCCCGGCTATCGAGCGCATCGCTCGGATCCGCGCCGACCGCGTTTGCTTTGACCACGGCGTCGTTGACGACCTGGAATTCGCCGAGAAGCCGGTTCAGTTCCTTGACCTGGTTGAAGATTTCCGCATCCGCATCGGTGCGGAGCTTCTGGACGGTGGTGGCCGCCGCGTTCAGCGAATTGGCCACGTCCTGGGCATCGGTGACCACGGTGGCGGCCAGCGTATACTCGCCCGGAGAGGCGGCGAAAGCTTCCAGGCTGTTCTGGAGTTCCGCGAGATAGGTCGAGGGGGAAAGCTCGTAGTCATTCCCCCCAGAGCGTTGGAGAGCGTCGTCAAACCGTTCAGAAGGGTATCCTGGGCGCTGGAGGCCGAGGTTGCTCCGGTCAGCTGACGAAGCAGGGCCATCTGTTGGGCCCGCTCGGTATTGACCGTAGAGGCACCATAGATGGTGTTGGTTACGACAGGCGCACGCCGCACATAGTTTGCATTTCCGTCATTGGCAATATTCGTGGAGATGACGGAGGTCTGTTCCCCCGTATTCCTGAAAATGGCTTGAGCCGTATTAAGTGCAGAAGTAAGCGACATGTGGCTGCCTTAACCTTCCGGTTATCTCTTCAGGTTGACCAGGACTTCCATCAATTCGGAGCCGGTCTGGAATACCTTGGAGTTCGCGGTGTAATTCCGCTGGGATTCGATCATCGCGGTCAGTTCTTCCGCGACATCGACATTGGAGTCTTCAAGGGCGCCCGAAATGATCGAGCCGAAGCCGCTGGTGCCGGCATAGCCCATGACGACGACGCCGGACGAGTTGCTCTGGGTGTAGAGGTTGCCGGCAACCGGGTTCAGGTTGTCCGGGCTCTGTACGCTGGCCAGCGCCACGCGGAAGCGCGGGGTCAGGTCGCCGTTGTCGTAGACGACCGAGACCACGCCGGCGTCGTCGATTTCGTAGCCGACCACTTCGGAGGCCGCGTTGCCGTTGATCTCGCCTTCTTCGACCGAGAATTCGGCGGCCAGCTGGCTCGACGTGCTGATGTCGAGGGTCATGACTTCCATGTCGGCGCCGTTGACCGTGAAGGCGGTCGTCGTCAGCGACGTGGGCGAAACGATCTGGCCATCGGCGTCGAAGGCAGCGCCGTCGGCGCGACCACTGCAGTCACCGGGGGGCCGGCATAATTGGCAGCGACCGACCAGGCGTTGACGCCGGTTTTCGTGTAGGTGAATTCGATCAGACGGCTGTTGCCCTGGCTGTCATAGGCGACGAGCGAGGTCGACTTGGTGTCGCCGACGGCAGCGCCGGACGGCAGGTTGACGTTGAGCGCACCTGCCGTCGAAGCCGTGGCCGAGATCGAAGCCGAAGAGAGATTGATCGGTTCGAGGCCGTCGAAGCCGTTGACGACGATGGTCGGGTCGACGGTCGAGGAATATTCGTAACCCATCAGGGTGAAGCCGGCCGAATTCTTCAGGCTGCCGTCGTCCTGGATGACGAAGGAACCGGCGCGCGTCAGATATTCGACGCCGTCCGAGCCTTCGACGACGAAGAAGCCGTCACCTTTGACCGCAAGGTCCGTCGAGGACGTCGTGTAGCTGAACGTGCTCTGGCTCGAAATCGAGTAACGCACATCCGTCTCGACGCCACCCGAATTGTAGGCGCCGGACGTCGTCGGCAGGATCATCGAGGAGAACTGCACAGAGGCCTTCTTGTAGCCGACCGTGCTGGAGTTGGCGATGTTTTCAGCAACTGTGCCGAGACGATTTGCCTGGGCATTCATACCGGACACACCGGTCCGCATCGTTCCGTAAAGGCTCATTGAAAATCCTCGTTTCCGTAGTCATTGCAGAGAATAGGAGGTGGGCCTTGCGTGAAGCTGTCTGGAGATGGCGGGCCTTTTCGAATTCACTCGCAAGGCCCGCACCACGCGGCCGGGTGCTGAAAAATCAGCTCCAATCGATGCAGTAGCCGAGGAAGCGCTTGGAATCGACCGGGTCGAAACCGAGCTTCTTGCGCAGCTTCTTGCGCAGCTTGGAGATATGGCTTTCGACCACGTTCTCCTCGACCTCTTCGTCGAAGATGCCGTAGATCGCATTGAATATCTGGGTCTTGGAAACGCGACGACCGCGGTTGACGACCAAATACTCGAGAATGCGCCGCTCGCGCCGCGGAAGAGGGAAAACCTCGCCCGCGATTTCCGGATCGCGTCCGTCGGAGAAGACCCGGATCGGACCGATCTCGGTGAAGTTCGCGACCGCCTTCAACCGGCGGCGAATTGCCGCCGCCCGCGCCAGGATCTCCCTCGGATGAACCGGTTTCCTGACGACATCGTCGACGCCACAGTCGAACAATGCCAGCGTCGCCTCGAGCGACGGCTGGTCGCTGACCGCGATCACCGGTGCCTGTGTCCTGTCACGAATTGCACGCGGCAACTCATGCGTGCAATCCCCCTGCCCGAGCAGAAAGGCCTCGACGGCAGCGATGTCAGAATCTGCCGCCGTATTGACCCATTCGCCGAACTCGACCGGATCAAATCCAGTCGATGGAATGCCCTCACGCCCAAATAAGGATGTGTACCCGTCTTTCACGAGCTCTCGCTCGTCTACCACTACGATCATTCGTCCGCCTCCGAATCAGTGTGGTGCCTCGATGCACTATCGGTACGAATCGGGCGAATCACGGACAACTAGATGATGTTAGTGGTAGGTATTAACAATTGATTAAGATTTGGCTGCCGATTTGAACTATATCTAGTATGTCAATCGACAGACTGGCACTATTTTTCAGCGGAAAAGTTAACGCATGGTTAACGGACGGTTTGCATGGCCCAATTCCGTCCACATTGTCGACACAATGACAAATCAGCACATTGAGGCTTGTCTACCCCCAAATATGGCTATTCACCGCAAAATTTCCGGGCGTTCGATGTCCACTTTCCGTAGCCCGTCGCGACCAGATTGGCGATCACCCGACACACATATCGCTTCTGTGCAGGGTCGTTATTCGGCCCTGCATGGTAGCGGGCCACAGCCATCGTCCAGGTCTCATGACGATCGCGTAGGTTGCTGAGAAAGCGAGCCGCGTATTCGACATTGGCCCGCGGATTGAACATGGCCTGCACGGAGGAAAAGTGCTCCCCGTGGAAGTGCTGATTGATCTGCATGCAACCGATGTCGATCAGTTTGGCCCCCTGCCTGCGCGCAGTGACGAAGGCATGCAAGGCATCGGCCTCAGTGTCGAAGAACATCGGCTTTCCCTCGACGTTCATCGCAAAGGGTTGAAGCGATCCCTTCCGCCCCGTTTCCGTCAGCCCGACGGAGTAGAGGATGCCTTCCGGGATCGAATATTTCGCCGCCGCCGCCTGGATCTCGCGTCGCAGGCCGGCGGATGCGGCCGCGTCAGATGTGACGTGACCAGGACGAGAAGCACCAGCCCGCGAGAGCCGTTGACGCGCTCGTGTCATCTGCCGTCTTCCCCATGCCGATGCCGCTCTCGGCAGGCATCGGCGCCGTACGGCGCTCTCCGCTGCTGCCGTTGCCGCCCTGGGCTCCACCCTGCGCCTGCTGGCCCGTCGGCTGCCCCTGCGCACCGCTCTGGCCGGCGTCGGCGCGATCCGCCGCCGCGACATTCACGCTGATCTGAATCTGGTCGACTGCGAAGCCGTGCGCCCTCAGGGCCTTCAGCATGTCGTTCTGGTCGCCGCTCAGCTGCTTGTAGGCCGCATGCGTTTCGACCGTAATCTGCACCGAGAGCTCTTCGCCGCTCAGCCGAAGCGTCGCGGTGACATTGCCGAGCTCGATCGGGCTCATCTGCAGCTTCAGGGTATTGACGACCTTGCCGGAGCTCGACTGGCTGGCGGCGTTGGCCAGCTCGGAACCCGGCAACATGGCGGTCGCCCATTCGCCGTCGCCCATCATCGCCGCGGTCAGTCCCGCCGCATTGGTGGATGCCGGAGCGATATAGCGGCGCGCATCGAGGACCGCGACCGTCTGGCCGCTGTCCTTCGGTGAGCCGATGTCATACTTGACCGTCTCGCCGTCCGACGGACCGACCCGCATGGAGAGCGCCTGGCCCTTGCCGTCGGTGCGCAGGAAGCGGAAGGAACGGTCCGCCTCGGCGGTGTCCGTCTCGGCGGTCTCGACCGCAGGAAGATCGCCGGCATCGGCAGTGCCCGAGGCACGCACGTCGCCGGAGGATGCGGTGACCGCGGCCAGATCGTCGCCCGCCGTTCGGCCGGTCGTCGTGTGATCGGCGCGCGACGGCGCCTGCCCGGCCTGCGGAGCTGGCCCGCTAGAGGCCGTGGCATTGCTGAGCAGTGTCAGAACATCGCCGAGATCCGGTGCAGTACCGTCAGGTGCAGCTTCGGCTTCGGCCTCGCCCTCGGTCACGGCGTCGGCGTCGGCGGCCGGCTTGTCCGTCTGCTCGGCCTTGTCGCCTTTCGCCACCTGCACATGCTTGACGACCGCGGCCACCTGGCCCGCGTCCAACGTCTCGCCTGACGTCGCTTTGCCGGTGACTGCCGATTGCCCGGCAACGGGCTTTGCCACCTTGCGACCGGGAAGCGTTCCGTTTTCCGGTACGTCGTCGGCTGCAACCTCGGCGGCAGCATCGGCTGCCGGCGCTTCGCCGGCAGTGTTCGTCGCGGTGGGACGGGAAAGGGCGGCCCGGGATACATCGATCAGCGGCCGGGCTGGCTTTGTGGCTTTCGGCTCCGAGACCTGGGTTTCCGCGCCGTTGGCTGCGTCCGCATCGGGGACCTGGCCGGTCGTTGCTTCATCGCGATCCTGGCGGCTGCGGCGGCTGTGGCCGGCGTTCGACAGCGCGTCGTGGAATCCGTTACCCGCCTTCGCGTCGCTGCGCTGCGACGCAGCGCTCCCCGCGAGCGAAGCGTCCATGCTCGGGATTTTCGGGGCGATAGCCGGATCGATCATCAGTCTGTGCCTTCTTGTTTCAAGAGGTCGTCGATTGCATCCAGCTTGGAGCGGCCGGTATCGACGAAGGTGCGGAACTCCGGGTCCTGATCCCTGCTACCCGCTGCATCCGCCGCGACCGTCTTCGGCGAAGCGCTTTGCATATCCGGAGCGGGCGCCGTCGGATCCTGCTGTTCGTCCGAAGCGGGCGCTTCGGGGCTGGATACGTCGGCGACGGATGCGTCGTTCTGAATGGCTACAGTCGGCTCGGGAGCTTGTGCCTGGCTGTTCGCCTCGGGCTTGCGCACGACCTCCTCGGCGATCGCCGCGGCGGCATCGCGCAGGGCGCGGTCCGAGGGCGAGAGAATCTCGTCAGGAATGGCCGCAATGGCCGCGATCGCGGCGCTGACCTCGTTGGTCGGAATACCGGCGAGCCCGCCGTAGAGTTTCGCGAGAGCATCGGCCCCCTCGCCCGTACCCGACAGCAGCTTGGCCTTTTCTGCCGCCTGGCGCGCCAGTTCGTTGCGCCCCTTTATCGCCGCCTGCCGGGCGATGCGCAGATAGACCTCATGCTGGCGGTCGGCATCCATGTAGACAAGCGTTCCCTCGATCGCCGCCTGATCGAAGGCTTCGCTGTGCTCGACCACCAGCTGGACGAACAGATCGGCAAACTGGCTGGCATAGGGCGAATGCAGAAAGCGGCGCGCATAGCGGTTGGCATAGGCGCCGGCCTTGTCGACCATGCCTTCCTCGACCGCGATGGCCAAGGAGCGCCGCAGCGCCGCCTCCTCGACGATCGTGCCCGGTGCGGTCAGCCGCGCCCAGGCATAGAACTTCAGCGCCTGCACCGGATCGCGCGGGATCATGACATTTCCGGCGATGAGCGCCAGATAGGGCGCGATCTTGGTATCCCGGTATTCGGTGACCATGTCGCCGAGGGACTTGGCGATCAGCGTGCCCTTGCCGGACAGGTATTTGCGGAGCGAATCCGTCACGCGGCTGTCGAAATTGCCGTCGATGTCGCGTGCAACGAGGAATTCCAGGGTCGCCGGATTGCCGCCGCTCATCGCGTAGATCAGGGTCGCATCGACGTTGCGCGGTTCTTCGAAGATGGCGCTGTCGGCTTCTCGCAGCCGCTGGTCGATCGTCTCCAGCATGAAGCGCTGCATTTCCGCCGCCGAATGGTCGCCCAGCACAACCGAATCCTGCACGAATTGCAGCGAGCGCAGCAGCTTGTACGGCTCGACTCCGTTCATGTCCTCGGCCCGCGCCGCACCTGTCCAGGCCAGGCCGAGCAGCGACAGGGCAGGAACGAGCAGGTGCAGTCTCATGCGCCCCATGCCCCTACCCCTGATCTGCTTGTATCAGGATCTCGATGCGGCGATTGGCGTCGGCGAACGGATCATCCGGCACCTGGAGCCGGCGGTCGGCAAAGCCGGAAACCTGCTCCACGCGGCCTTCCGGCAGCCCGCCACGCACAAGCATGTAGTAGGCGCTGTGCGCACGCGCCATCGACAGGCGCCAGTTGTCGTTTTCCGTCCCCTTGAACTGCCGGCCGTCGGTATGGCCGCGAATGACGATCGGGCCATCGCGCTTTTGCAGCAGCTTGC
The DNA here is from genome assembly GCA_020621905.1 of Rhizobium sp. Classification (GTDB taxonomy): domain Bacteria; phylum Pseudomonadota; class Alphaproteobacteria; order Rhizobiales; family Rhizobiaceae; genus Allorhizobium. The sequence continues at coordinate 2,834 of JAHRYZ010000056.1, read as the reverse complement.
CGATGCGTTCCATTGCCACGACCAGATCCTTGCGCGGCACGGCCGAACCGACATTGAACATCGGGGCATCGGACTGGTCGGAAATCGTGACAAGGATACCGCCCTCGGCAGGAGCGACGATCAGGCCTTCGGCCAGCTTGCCCGCCACGCCGCCGATCTCCTTCTCGATCTCGGCCTTGAGGGTGTCTGCGGCTTTCTCCTTGGCCTTGAACGCCTCCTCCGCCGTGTTCGCCGAAGCGGCGTCCCCGGTTTCGTTCATCGTCTTGTCGGTCTTGCCGTCTTCCGGCTGCCCAGTCTTGCCTGCCTGCGCCGGTTCGGCCAGGGGATCGGCCGGCTGTTCCGGCTTTTCGCCCGGCACGACCAAGGCAACCTGCTGCTCGGCATCGTCCGGCTTCAGATTCTCGACCGTCGCCGGCGGCGTGTCCGCTTGCCGGGCTTGCCCTGGGCGGTCTGCACCTGCTGCGTCCAGAAATCCGGGTCGAACGGGTCGCGATAGGCCTCGCCGCCCTCGGCGCCGGTCGAGGGGCCGGAATCGGCGGCGCCGCCCTCGCCCTTGGCGCTGACATTGGCCTGCTGGCCCACTTCCTGGGCGATCTCGGCCAGGACGGAATAGGGATTCTCGAAGAAGTCGGCTTCGGAATAGTTGGTCTGGTCGCCCGAGGTCGCGGTCTGGTCTTCCCCGGTCGCGGCCGACGCACCGACGGTCTGCTGCTGTTCCTCGATCTGGGAACGTTCCTGCTTCTGCTCGCCTTCGGCCTGGTCGACGGGCTTCTTCAGGCCCTTCGGTCGGCTTCTCGTCGGAGAGCTTGATCGGGTTGAAATAGCTGGCGACCGAGGCCTTGGTCTCCTCGTTGGCCGCATTGACGAGCCACATCACCAGGAAGAACGCCATCATCGCCGTCATGAAGTCGGCATAGGCGATCTTCCAGGCACCCCCATGGGCGCCATCATGATCGCTGCCGCTGTGGCGCTTGATGATGACGATCTCGTTCTTTCCGTGATGATGATTTTCGCTGTCGCTCATCCCAGCACTTTCTTCAGGCTAGCCGCGAAGGCCGAAATCCGGGTCACGAGCACGGTGCCGTCGAGCTCGGCCGAAAGATCCAGATCGTCAGCCTCGACATGGCGCAGGACGCCGGTCGCCTCGGGCATGCGGGCGAGCAGCAGGTCGAAGAGCGCGCGCGGCCCCTTCAGCGTGATCGTTCCCGCTTCACCTTCGGCGATCGCGGTCTTCAACAGGTCGGCAAGGTCGGTCACCGCCTTCGCCGCGACCTCCTGCGAGAGGAACGGGGCCAGCGCATCGGCTGCGCGCTCGCTGACGGCAAGGGCGATATCCGCGGCCACCCGGTCGAGACCATCGGCAAGGCGCCTGGCGGTTTCGCCCATCAGCCGCGCCTCGAGCGCCGCCATCGCCTCGTCATGGGCCGCCTTGAGCGCGGCAAGTTCGGCGGCATGCTTGTCGCCAAGCTCGGCCGATGCGGTTTCATAACCCTCGGCATAGGCCGCGCGGCGCTCGGCCTCGACATCGATCGGCTCCGCGTCCGGCAGGTTGCCGAAATCGCTGTCGAAGGAGACGTCATCCACGGCCGAGAAATCCCCGCCGATCGCGCTCGAGGGCGCGCTCGCGGGAGCGGAAAAATCCTTGAGGTAATGGGCAAGCGGCATGCTCATCGACGACGATCTCCCGTGACGAGAACTGCCGACATCCGGTCGCGGCGATATGAGAATATCCTGAAATTCATAAATACATTCGGAACGCGCATAGTCATCATGCCATCCAGTGCCGGCGTCAGTCTTCGAGGTTGAACCACGTTGCGCCTGGCGAAAGCGCCATTTGCCTCATCCGAGACTAGGAGCCCAAACTTGTGCGAGGATGAAGGTGTTGGACCGCGCCAGGGCAGTTGCGCGGTCCAACGGTTCCACCTTATGCCGATGACCGGCGGCACGGTAGAAACGGAAAAGGTCAACTCCGGTCCGTTGCAGAAGATTACTTGAACAGTGTGAGGATGTTTTCCGCGTTGGTATTGGCGATCGACAGCGCCTGGATACCGAGCTGCTGCTGGGTCTGGAGCGCCTTGAGCCTGGTCGATTCCTCGTTCATGTCGGCATCGACCAGACGACCGACGCCCTTGTCGATCACGTCCATCAGCGTGGAGACGAATTCGTCCTGCATCTCGATACGGCTGGTGATCGCGCCGAGGGTGGATGCCGAGTCCGTCAGACGCTGCAGCATGACATCGACCGCGCTGATCATGCCGTCGAGATCGTCATCACTCATCGACGTGGTCAGGATGATTTCCGTGCCGGTGGCACCCGTCGTCGCAGCGGCATCGATCAGGAAGTAGGTGGCGATCGTGGTCGTGGAGCCGGCGGGCTGGGTGATCTGGAACCCCTTGGTCAGAACGCCGTTATTGGCGTCCTTGGTGTCGATCAGCACCGACTCGGAGGTGTCGAAGGCGAGCGTCGTGACCGAGACCGCACCATCGGAAGCGCGGTTGAACGAGGCGACGATTTCCTTCGTGCCCGGAGCGGCGGTGGATTCGTTGTACAGCCAGTTCTCGCCGGAGAAGGATGCCGATTCGGCGATGGCGGCGAGCTGGTTCTTGAGCTCGGAGAGCTCCTTGTTGATCTTGCTCTTGTCGACACCCGGTTCGCGGGCGGCCACGAGCTTGGACTTGATCTCGGTCACCACTTCGACGGCGGACTCGAGACCCGTGTAGGCGGTGTCGGTCTTCGCGGCGCCGAGGCCGAGGGCGTCCTGTACGGTGGAGAGAGCGGAATTGTCGGAACGCATGGTGGTCGCGATCGACCAATAGGCGGCGTTGTCGGAAGCG
>JAHRYZ010000055.1:2266-19227 GCA_020621905.1 Rhizobium sp. | reverse complement strand
CTTCGGCATGCGGCTCATGCCGCCAACCAGAACCACTTCCTCGATCTCGGAAGCGGTCAGGCCAGCATCCTTGAGAGCGGCCTTGCAAGGTGCCACGGTGCGCTGGACCAGGTCGTCGACCAGGCTTTCGAACTTGGCGCGGGTCAGCTTCATCGTCAGGTGCTTCGGACCGGAAGCGTCCGCCGTGATGAACGGCAGGTTGATTTCGGTCTGCTGCGAGGACGAGAGTTCGATCTTCGCCTTTTCCGCAGCTTCCTTGAGGCGCTGCAGGGCCAGCTTGTCGTTCTTCAGGTCGATACCGTTGTCCTTCTTGAACTCGGCTGCGAGATATTCGACGAGACGCATGTCGAAGTCTTCACCGCCGAGGAAGGTGTCGCCGTTGGTCGACTTCACTTCGAAGACGCCATCGCCGATTTCCAGGATCGAGATGTCGAAGGTACCGCCGCCAAGGTCGTAGACGGCGATGGTCTTGCCTTCCTTCTTGTCGAGACCGTAGGCAAGCGCTGCCGCCGTCGGCTCGTTGATGATGCGCAGGACTTCGAGGCCGGCGATGCGGCCGGCGTCCTTGGTGGCCTGACGCTGGGCGTCGTTGAAGTAGGCCGGAACGGTGATGACGGCCTTTTCGACCTTCTCGCCGAGATAGGCTTCCGCCGTTTCCTTCATCTTCTGAAGGATCATGGCCGAGATCTGGGCCGGAGAATAACCCTTGCCCTGGGCTTCGACCCAGGCGTCGCCGTTATCGCCCTTGATGATGTGGAACGGAACGAGGCCCTTGTCCTTCTCGACGGTCGGATCTTCGTAGCGGCGGCCGATGAGGCGCTTGACGGCGAAGAGGGTGTTGGTCGGGTTGGTGACCGCCTGGCGCTTGGCCGGCTGGCCGACGAGACGCTCGCCATCGTCGCTGAAGGCGACCATGGAAGGCGTGGTGCGTGCGCCTTCGGAATTCTCGATGACCTTCGCGTCCTTGCCGTCCATGACGGAAACGCAGGAGTTGGTCGTTCCAAGGTCGATACCGATTACTTTAGCCATGTCATTCTCTCCTTGAAGCAGGCCGTCGGAACCCCCGAAAGGCATTCCCCTGACGGCCCCTCGACGTGGATGGTCTGGGATCTCGCAGCCTTCGCTGCGGTTATGTCGCGTATATAAGAAGCGGTTTTTCTGACTGCAAGGCTGGAAACGGGGCGTAACCCTGTAAAAAGAACAGATTGGCGTCCATTTGCCGGCCTTTTTGCGGCCCGAAATCTGCGGCCTGACTGGGCAAGACCGATAGCGGTCAAGCCTTGCGCCGGGCTGCATCCGAAAAGATGGTTCCTGCCATGCGCCGATACAAGACGCAGACGCTCATTGACCCATGATGATGTCCATGAGCGTGGTGCGCCTAGCCGCCGGCTGGACCGGTGACGGAGCGCCGACATCGGCCGGCGGAATAGGCCCGCCCGCGCCCTGCTGATAGGGATCCGCCTGCGGGATCTCTGCCTGCGGCATGTCGGCCTGCGGAATATTGCCCTGCCTGCCGGCGGGGGTACCGGGCGCGGTCGGATAGCGCTTTTCGCCGCCGGAGAACACGTCGGAGAGAATGGTGCCGATGGTCATCGGCTGTGCCTGCGGTTCCACATAGCCTTCGCCGGCGAGCGGCACAGGCGTCAGCCCCGCATGGGCGGCCGTCATGAAGTCGTGCCAGGCCTTGGCGGGAAGCCCGCCGCCCGTCACCTTCTTCATCGACTGGCCGTCGTCATTGCCGAACCACACGCCGGTCGTCAGGTTGCTGGTGTAGCCGACGAACAGCGCGTCGCGGAAGGACTGGGTCGTACCGGACTTGCCCGCCGCTTCCCAGCGGTCGAGGCGCGCCTTCTTCCCGGTGCCGTCCGTGATGACGCCCTTCAACATGCGGTTCATGGCGGCGACCACCGGTTCGCCGAGAACGCGCGGTGGTTCGGCATAGTCGTTCTCGTAGAGCACCTTGCCCTCGGCGGTGGAGATGCGCCGGATGATGTGCGGCGTCGCCTTGTAGCCGCCGTTCATGAACGGAGCATAGGCGGCCGTCAGTTCGAGCAGCGAGACTTCCGACGTGCCGAGCGCGATCGAGGCATTGGATTGCAGCTCCGATTCGATGCCGAGCCGGTGGGCGAGCTTGATGACATGGTCCGGTCCGACCTCCATCACCAGCTGCGCGGCGATGGTGTTCAGCGAATTGGCCAGTGCATGGGAAATGGTCACTGGTCCGCGGTATTTTTCGTCGTAATTCTCCGGCGTCCAGTTGCCGATCCTGACCGGCGCGTCGTTGCGGGTCGAATCGGGGCGCACGCCCGTTTCCAGCGCCGCCGCGTAGACGAACGGCTTGAAGGCCGAGCCCGGCTGGCGCTTGGCCTTGACCGCGCGGTTGAACCTCTCGCTAGTCCCCACCGCCGACCAGCGCAGATCGCGCCCGTACCGTCGATCGACACGAGAGCGGCCTGCGTCCGCCAGCTTGTCGCCTCGGCCTCGGGCATCGACGATCCCCGCCTCGGCCTTCTTCTCCAGGGTCCTGTCGATGTCGTTTCGACGAGCAGGTCTTCGCTGATCGTGCCGATAGCCGCGGTCTCGTCGGCACCATCGGCCACGTATTGGCCGGCGCCGGTCCAGTGGCGGCCGTGGTCGGGGGCTGCGACATCGCCGTCTTGATCTCGTCTTCGGAGATGAAGCCTTCCTCGCGCCGGTGCCGGCGACCTGCGCGCGGGCTTCCGCCGCCTGCGGGTCGCGCGCCGAGAAGGCGCGACGGCGCCTTCAGCAGGCCGGCCAGCAGCGCGGCCTCGCCGAGATTGACGTCGCGGGCCGACTTGGAGAAATAGCGCCGCGATGCCGCCTCCACGCCATAGGCGTTCGAGCCGAAATAGACGCGGTTGAGATACATGGCCAGGATCTGGTCCTTGGTGAACTTGTGTTCGAGCCAGAAGGACAGGAGCACTTCCTGGATCTTGCGTTCGACCGTGCGCTCGGGCGAGAGAAAGAGGTTCTTCGCCAACTGCTGCGTCAGCGTCGAGCCGCCCTGAACCGTGCGGCCGACGATATTGGTGACCACCGCGCGGAAGGCCGAACGGATCCACGCCGAAATGCGAGGGGCGCCGGTCCTCGATGGCGATGACAGCCTGCGGGATGAACGGCGACATGTCTTCGAGCGCCAGCGCCTCGCCGCCGGTTGCGCCGCGATTGGCGATGACCGTGCCTTCGACCGAAACGACCTTGAGATTCGGCGGCCGCTCGGGGATCGACCAGGAACTGGCGCTCGGCATGCGCGCGCCGTAATACATGACGATGCCGCCGACGCCGATGGCGCCCCAGATGCCGAGCACGATGCACCAGTAGATCAGCCGGCCGAGCAGGCCCGACAGCCCGCCGGAACTGCGCTTCGCCTTGCCCTTGCCGCGCCCCGACGAACGCGGCTTGGACGCGGCCTTTGCCGTCTTGCCGGTCTTTGCCTTGGCGCCGCGGCCCGTGCGCTTGCCGCCGATGCGGTCGCCGGCATCGACGCGAAATTCGTCATCGCGCTCCTCCTCCTCCTCGAAGGTCGGCTCGACGCGTTCACGGGATTTGCCTCTGCTTGCCATGGCCGGCGATCTAGCTCCAGAAACCTGTGCGCCTGCGTCCGGCCGTCGCCGGGACACGCTTTGCGCTGTGTGTTGCAGCCGCATGACAAGCAGGAAAGCGCGGCCGGAGGATTGGAGTCTAAATGCGGCGATTTAAGGGGGGGTTAACACGCGGTAAACATTCCCCTATCGCGTTGCCTCGGCGGCGCGGCGATGGCCCCGCGCCGCTCCGGCGCCTCGATGCATGTCGTCCTACTGGCAGAGATCGGCCCACTCGGCATTGGTCAGTTCCGCCATTCGCTCCGGCGTGATGTGAACCGCCGAATTGGTGGCACCCGCGGCCGGCACGACCTGGTCGAACGCCTTCAGCGATACGTCGCAATAGACCTTGAGGGGCGAGGGCAGGCCGAACGGGCAGACGCCGCCGACCGGATGGCTGGTGAGCTCGACCACCTCTTCAGGCCCCAGCATGCGCGGCTTGACGCCGAAGCGGTCCTTGAACTTGCGATTGTCGAGCCGCTTGGTGCCGGCGGTCACCACCAGCACGGCCTCGTCGCCGATCCTCAGGCAGATCGTCTTGGCAATCTGGTCCGGCTCGACCCCATGGGCTTCCGCCGCCAGCGCGACCGTCGCCGAACTCGCATCGGTGACGATGACCGCGATGTCGGGGGCATTTTCGGCGAAGAAGGTGCGGACGGACTGGAGGCTCATGGGTCTTTTCTATCCGCAGTTTTCGTCGTCAGGCAAGCCTCGTTCGAGGAAGTCCCTTGATATCGGCGACCGGGCTTCCCACTTAAGGTTCAACCAATGCAGCTTGCACCGCAAGATGCGTTGCAGCGTTTTGGATCAAGGAAGTTGCCGTCATTAACCACTGGTTAATCACTTGGCCGCATTCTTCTGATCACGGGACGAGGGCCAAGCCGAAAGGCAGACCCAGATCCGGAAATGCGCATTGCACGTTTCCGCCCCTGACCACGGATGTACTGGCACGGGCGTCGAAACGGCAGAGGAAAGGTCGGGTAACTCCCGGCCTTTTTGCGTTTTTGGCCTAGGCCACTTGGAATGGCGGTATCGCCAGGAGGCACCGGCTCCCTCAGGAGGAAGCCAGCGCGTCGAGAATGCGGATCCACGACCGGATGCCCTTGTGGAAGGAATTTAGGTCGTATTTCTCGTTCGGCGAATGAATGCGATCGTCGGTGAGGCCGAACCCCACCAACAGCGAATCCATGCCGAGCATCTTCTGGAAATCGCCGACGATCGGGATCGACCCGCCCATGCCGATGACGACGGCCGGCTTCGGCCATTCGTCCGACAGGGCGTTCTTGGCCTTGGTCAGCACCGGAGAATCATAAGACAGCTGGATTGCCGGCGAGCCGCCGTGTTCGTGGAAATCGACCGAGCAGTCGGCCGGAATCTTCGAGCGTACGTAGGCGCGGAAGCTCTCGCGGATCTGTGCCGGGTTCTGGTCGCCGACCAGGCGGAACGATACCTTGGCGGACGCCTTGGCGGCGATCACCGTCTTGAAACCTTCGCCGGTATAGCCGCCAGTGATGCCGTTGACCTCCGCCGTCGGCCGCGCCCAGGTGAGTTCGAGCACCGAGCGGCCCTTTTCACCGGACGGGATCGACAGACCGACCTCGCCGAGGAAGCTTTCCGCCGTACGGCCGAGCGTTTCCCAGGATGCCTTGATGTTGGCAGGTGTCTCCTCGACCCCGTCGTAGAAACCCGGCAGGGTGATGCGCCCGGCCTCGTCATGCAGGCCGGCCAGGATGTCGACCAGGATGTGGATCGGGTTGGCGGCGGCACCGCCGAACAGGCCCGAATGCAGGTCGCGGTCGGCGGCGGTGATGGTGATTTCCTCGCCGACCAGGCCGCGCAGCGCAGCTGCGATCGCCGGCGTTTCCGTGTTCCACATGCTGGTGTCGCAGACCAGCGCATAGTCGGCCTTCAGCTCTTCGGCATTGGCCGAGAGAAAGGGCTTCAGCGACGGCGAACCGGATTCTTCCTCGCCTTCGAACAGGATGGTGATCTCGATCGGCAGGCTGCCATGCACCGCCTTGTAGGCGCGGCAGGCTTCGACGAAGGTCAGCAGCTGGCCCTTGTCGTCGGACGTGCCGCGGCCGGTGATGACCTTGCGGCCGCCGTCGAGCTCCTTGATCGCCGGGGCGAAGGGATCGTTTTCCCAGAGGTTCAGCGGATCGACCGGCTGGACGTCGTAGTGGCCGTAGAAGAGCGCGTGCGGCGCGTTTGCGGTCGCGCCGGCGTGGTGGGCGACGACCATCGGGTGGCCGGGCGTGTCGCGCACCGAAGCCGTAAAGCCGAGCGCGGTCAACTCCTTGACCAGCCATTCGGCGGCCTTGCGGCACTCGGCCTTGTAGGCGGGATCGGTCGAGATCGAGCGGATACGGACGAGGTCGAACAGGCGGTCGAGGCTCTGTGGCAGGGCCTTGTCGGCGCTGTCGAGTACGGCGGAAATATCGGTCATGGCATCCATCCTGGACATTGCAAATCGCCGGGACGATAGACCAAAGGCTTTGAGGTTTCGAGGCCGGACGAAACTAAATTTCGTCAGTTGCGGAGATGAATGCTGTGCTCAGAGCTTACGGGCGTTGTCGATCGCCCAGCGGATATATTCGAGCATCAGCTCCTTCTCGAAGCGGCGAAAACCGGCGAAAAGCGCCTGGTCCGCGGCATCGGCCGCGGCAAGCGCCTCGTCCTTGAGGCCGCGGCCCTTCTCGGTCAGGAAGATGAGTTGCGCGCGCCGGTCGGAGGGATGCGGTCGGCGCTCGATCAGGCCGTCGCGCTCCATGCGCGACAGCGTATTGGCCATCGTCGCCTGTTCGATGTCGACCCGGTCGAGAAGCTGTTTCTGGGTCAGCCCCTCTTCATTCCAAAGCTCGATGAGAATGGGCAGCTGGCCGGCCGAAAACCCCAGTTTCGCCGCACGCACCTGCAGGGCGCGGGCAAATCCCTTGGCCAGTTGGCCGGCGAGATAGGTGGCGGAATCGGAACGATTTTGGGCCATGCCAATGGATAAGCCTGTTCAAGGCTTCTCTCAAGAATAAATCGCAGGCGATCCAGTTTCGGTTCGGGTCTTTTTGGGCTGTGGAGGCGGGCGAACCATGGCCCGGACATCAAGAAGCCGCCATGGCTTGGAGGCGGACGCCATGGCGGCTTCGAAATGGAGGACAAAGGCCCGGAGAGGGGGATAAGGCCTTTGTCCAGTCTGAAGCGGCGGGGGACGAGCCTCTTTCAGACTGCGGCGTGATCAGGCGCCGGTGACTATCAAATGTGCGGTGAAATATGGTTTTTCAAGGGAAGGCAGGATTACAAATTCGTAACGTTTTCGTGTTTGCGACCTGCCTCTTGTGGCAAGTTTGTATGGACGCCTCGAACGCCCCGCGCTATCCATGCCGACATGAAAAAAGGCGATCATCTCTTCCTCGTCGACGGCTCGGGCTTCATCTTTCGTGCCTTCCACGCTCTTCCTCCGCTGACCCGGAAGTCCGATGGGCTGCCGGTCGGCGCCGTCTCCGGATTCTGCAACATGCTGTGGAAGTTGCTGACGGAAGCGCGCGACACGAATGTCGGAGTGACGCCCACCCATTTCGCCGTCATCTTCGACTATTCGTCGAAGACCTTCCGCAAGGAGCTCTATCCGCTCTACAAGGCCAACCGTTCCGCACCGCCGGAGGAGCTGGTCCCGCAATTCGGCCTGATCCGCCAGGCGACCCGCGCCTTCAATCTTCCCTGCATCGAGACAGAAGGCTTCGAGGCCGACGACCTGATCGCGACCTATGCCCGCCAGGCCGAGGCGATCGGGGCCGACGTCACCATCATCTCGTCCGACAAGGACCTGATGCAGCTCGTCACCCCGATGGTCCACATGTATGACAGCATGAAGGACAAGCAGATCGGCATTCCCGACGTCATCGAGAAATGGGGCGTCCCGCCGGAAAAGATGATCGACCTGCAGTCGCTCACCGGCGATTCCACCGACAATGTCCCCGGCGTCCCGGGCATCGGCCCGAAAACGGCGGCGCAGCTGCTGGAGGAATTCGGCGATCTCGACACGCTGCTGGCGCGTGCCGGCGAGATCAAGCAGGTCAAGCGCCGCGAGAACATCGTGGCCAATGCGGATCTCGTCCGCCTGTCGCGCCAGCTTGTAACGCTGAAGACCGACGTGCCTGTCGACATGCCGCTCGATGCCCTGGTTCTGGAGCAGCAGGACGGGCCGAAGCTGATCGGCTTCTTGAAGACGATGGAATTCACCACGCTGACGCGCCGAGTCGCCGACGCCTGCGGTTGCGATGCCTCCGCCATCGAACCGGTTCCGGTGACCGTCGAGTGGGGGCCTGCCGCCCACGGACCGGACCTCGACGCCGCCGCACCGGCAAATGGTGAGGCCTCGGCATCGTCCGCCGCTCCGGCCGACAAGACAGCCCCGGCTTCCGCTGCTGCGACCGGTGATCCGACGCCGGCGGATCTCGCAGCCGCGCGCGCCGCCGCGTTCCACGGACAGAAGATCGACACGGTCGCCTACCAGACGATCCGCGACATCGACGCGCTCAACGCCTGGATCGATGCGGCGCGCGAGACGGGTCTCGTCGCCTTCGATACCGAGACGACCTCCATCGATCCGATGCTGGCCGAACTGGTCGGCTTCTCGCTGGCCATCGCCGACAATGGCCAGCAGTCCGGCTCGACCGACATTCGCGCCGCCTATGTGCCGCTCGGCCACAAGACCGGCCGCGACGACCTGTTCAGCGACGGTCTGAAGCTCGCCGAAGGGCAGATCCCCATGGACGCGGCGCTTGCGGCGCTGAAAGGCCTGCTGGAAGACCCGTCGATCCTCAAGGTCGCCCAGAACCTCAAATACGACTACCTGCTGATGAAGCGCTACGGCGTCGTCATCAAGGGCTTCGACGACACCATGCTGATGTCCTACGTGCTGGACGCCGGCAAGGGCAATCACGGTATGGACGGCCTCTCGGAGCGCTGGCTGGGGCACACGCCGATCGCCTACAAGGATGTCGCCGGCACCGGCAAGTCGTCGGTCACCTTCGACCATGTCGATATCGACAAGGCGACCGCCTATGCGGCGGAAGACGCCGATGTGACGCTGCGCCTGTGGATGGTGCTCAAGCCCCGCCTTGCGGCGGAAAACCTGACACGCATCTACGAGCGCCTGGAGCGTCCGCTGGTCCCGGTACTGGCCGACATGGAAGAGCGCGGCATCTCGATCGACCGCCAGATCCTGTCGCGCCTTTCCGGTGAACTCGGCCAGAAGGCCGCCGCCTTCGAGGACGAGATCTATGAACTCGCCGGCGAGCGCTTCAACATCGGCTCCCCCAAGCAGCTCGGCGACATCCTGTTCGGTCGCATGGGCCTTCCCGGCGGATCGAAGACCAAGACCGGCCAATGGTCGACCTCGGCCCAGGTGCTGGAAGACCTCGCCGCCGAAGGTGCGCCGCTGCCGCGCAAGATCGTCGACTGGCGCCAGCTGACCAAGCTTAAATCGACCTATACGGACGCCCTTCCGGGCTTCGTCCACCCCCAGACGAAGCGCGTTCACACCTGCTATTCGCTCGCTTCAACGACGACCGGCCGCCTGTCCTCGTCCGAACCAAACCTGCAGAACATTCCGGTGCGCACCGCCGAGGGCCGCAAGATCCGCACCGCCTTCGTCTCCACGCCCGGTCACAAACTCCTGTCGGCCGACTACAGCCAGATCGAACTGCGCGTGCTCGCCCATGTGGCCGAGATCCCGCAGCTACGCCAGGCCTTCGCCGACGGTATCGACATTCATGCGATGACCGCCTCGGAAATGTTCGGTGTTCCGGTCGAGGGGATGCCGTCGGAAGTCCGCCGCCGCGCCAAGGCGATCAACTTCGGCATCATCTACGGCATTTCCGCCTTCGGTCTCGCCAACCAGCTCGGCATCGAGCGGTCGGAGGCCGGCGACTATATCAAGAAGTATTTCGAGCGCTTCCCGGGTATCAAGGACTACATGGAGAGCACCAAGGCCTTCGCCCGCGAAAACGGCTATGTCGAAACGATCTTCGGCCGTCGCGCCCACTATCCGGAAATCAAGTCGTCCAACCCTTCGATGCGCGCCTTCAACGAGCGGGCCGCCATCAACGCTCCGATCCAGGGCTCCGCCGCCGACATCATCCGCCGGGCCATGATCAAGGTCGAGCCGGCGCTCGAAGTGGCTGGTCTTCGCGAAAAGGCGCGCATGCTTCTGCAGGTGCATGACGAATTGATCTTCGAGGTCGAAGACGAGGCGATCGACGCGGCCATGCCGATCATCGTCCGGACAATGGAGCATGCGGCCATGCCGGCCGTTTCCATGCGCGTGCCGCTCAAGGTCGATGCCCGCGCCGCCCACAACTGGGACGAGGCGCACTGAGTAGACGATCAGATCAGGGCGGTCCGTGCCGCCACATGATTGCGGATCGTCTGTTTGAGCAGCGTGAGTGCGGCACTCGGTTCGACACCGGCCTGGGTCGTCAACCCGACCGCGCCGCGTGTCTCGCTCATGTCGATTGCGAGCTCGGCCAGCCGGCCGCTCTGCAACTCTTCGGCGACAACGCCGCGCGAGATGAACCACACGGCCTGATGCCGGGTGACGAAGGCGCGTCCGAACGAGTCCGAAACGGTCTCCACGGTGTTCGGCAGGTCCGGAATGCCGTTGGTCAGCAGCAGCCGGTCGACATAGGGGCGGATGACCGAGCCCTTGTTCGGCATCAACACAGTGTAGTTGGCAAGCGAGCCGAGCGTGAAATTGCGCCGGGCCAGAAGCGGATGGTCGGGCGCCACGATGATCGCCACTTCCTCGCTATAGAGCGGCTCGAAGTACAGGCCGGTCATGCGCTCCGGTGCGGCCAGGCGCCCCACCACCAGGTCCAGTTCGCCGAGGCGCAGCGAATTCAGCAGCGCGCGGTTCTCGCCGCTTTCGATCGTCACCTGGCTGCCGGTGCCGCTCGCCAGGAAATCGGCCACCGCATCCGGCATGAAGGTCGCGGAGGCGGTGGGCAATGTGCCGATGCGGATCGGCGGCCCTTCCGACTTCATCGCCTGGGCAAGCGAGTCCATGCCCCGCTGCACCGCCGCCAGGCTCTCGGCCGCATGTTTCAGGAACACCTCGCCGAAATGGGAGATCCGGATGCCGCGACCATCCTTTTCAAGAAGCGCCACGCCGAGGATCTCCTCGAGCTCGCGCATCGTCCTCGTGACCGCTGGCTGGGTGATGGCCAGTGCGTCGGCGGCCTTGCCGACGCTGCGCTGGCGTGCGACCTCAAGAAAGGTCTGCAGGTGCCGAAACTTGATCCTCTGATCCATGATTCATGCCAATTTGGTTATGAATTTGAGAGGAAATATCATTTTACCCGCCAAAATGCATCGAATAACTTTCACCTCGTGAGGAGAATCCCATGGCTTTCGCCACCATCAACGGAATTACGGTCCACTACGAATTGCTCGGCGAGCCGGACGCGAAGAATCTCGTCGTCTTTTCCAACTCGCTCGGCACCGACTTCCGCATCTGGCTGCCGCTGTTCGACGAGATCAGCGACGACATCTCCGTCCTGCTCTACGACAGCCGCGGCCATGGCCTGACCGGTGGCGCCGACAAGCCCTTCGGCATGGCCGACCTCGTCGATGACCTGATCGCGCTCGTCGAGCATGTCGGCATCAAGCGGGCGGTGTTCTGCGGCCTCTCGGTCGGCGGCCTCATCTGTCAGGGCGTGTGGCTGAAGCGCCCGGAGCTCGTGAAGAAACTGGTACTGTGCGACACCGCGGCCAGGATCGGCACGGCCGACGTCTGGAACGCGCGCATCGACGCCATAGCCAAGGGTGGTCTGGAAAGCATCGCCGACAACGTCATGCAGCGCTGGTTTACGCCGGACTTCCATGGCGAGCGCGCTGAGGATCTCGCCGGCTACCGGACCATGATGTGCCGCCAGTCCGCCACCGGCTATGTCTCGACCTGTGAAGCGATCCGCGACGCGGACTTCACCGATGGACTGGCAACCATCTCGGTGCCCGTTCTCTGCGTCGTCGGCGACCAGGACGGCTCGACTCCGCCCGAACTGGTCGAGGCGATGGCTGCCGCAATCCCGAACGCCCGCTTCGAGATCATCGGGAACTGCGGCCATATTCCCTGCGTCGAGCAGCCGGAAGCGCTGGCCGAACTGCTGCAATCCTTTCTCAAGAAGGCATGAAATCTGGACATGAGTGAAGCCCCCGAAAAGTCTCCGCGTTACCATCAGGGCATGGCGACCCGCCGCAGCGTGTTGGGCGACAGCTATGTGGACCAGGCGCTGAAATCGAAGACCGCCTTCGACGAGCCGTTCCAGGACCTGATCACGGAGGCAGCCTGGGGCCATGTCTGGTCGCGGCCGAACTGGACCAAGCGCGAGCGTTCGATGGTGACCATCGCCTTGCTCGCGGCGCTTGGCCACCACGACGAGGTGGCCATGCACGTACGCGCGACGAAGAACACCGGAGCAACGCCCGATGACATCATGGAGGCGCTGCTTCATGTGGCGATCTATGCCGGGGTGCCGGCCGCGAACCATGCGATCAAGATTGCTAGGAGTGCGCTCCAGCAGATGGACGCCGACAGCGAGAGGGAGGAAGGACGATGATCAACACCAAGCCCGAGACGGGGGTATTCTTCCCCCGCGACCGTGACATGCATCCGCCCGCTTACACGCCCTGGTACAAGACCAGCGTGCTGCGCTCGCCGCAGCGCGCGCTTATCTCCCTCGAAGGAACAAAGAGCGAGATCACCGGCCCGGTATTCGGCCACAACATGCTGAACGAGTTCGACAACGACCTGATCGTCAACTACGCCAAGCCCGGCGAAAGCCCGATCGGCCAGCGCATTCTGGTGCATGGCCGCGTGGTGGACGAGCGCGGCAAGGGTGTCGCCGGCGCGCTGGTCGAGTTCTGGCAGGCCAATGCCGGCGGCCGCTATCGCCACAAGAAGGACACCTATCTCGCGCCGCTGGATCCGAATTTCGGCGGCGTTGGCCGGACCATTGCCGATGAGGACGGCTATTACTGGTTCAAGACCATCAAGCCGGGCCCCTATCCCTGGCCGAACGGCGTCAACGACTGGCGCCCCGCACACATCCATTTCTCGATCTTCGGCCACGGCTTCGCCCAGCGGTTGATCACCCAGATGTATTTCGAGGGTGATCCGCTGATCTGGATCTGCCCGATCGTCAAGACGATCCCCGACAAGGCGGCGATCGAGCGCCTCATAGCCCCGCTCGACATGAACGCGACCATGCCGCACGACATGCGGGCCTACAAGTTCGACATCGTGCTGCGCGGCCGCCGCTCGACGCTGTTCGAGAACGGAAGGAGAAACGACATGGTACAGCCGCTTAACTACCTGAAGGAATCCCCGTCGCAGACGGCCGGTCCCTATGTCCATATCGGTTGCACGCCGAACTTCACCGGCATTCACGGCGTCTATGAGAAGGACCTCGGCTCCGGCCCGCTCTACGACGACAAGACCCGCGGCGAGCGCATAACCATTCGTGGCCGTGTCATTGACGGCTCGGGCACGCCGCTCAAGGACGCCATGGTCGAGATCTGGCAGGCCGATGCCGATGGCTTCTACAACAGCCCGTCGGAGACGCGCGGCAAGGCCGATCCACACTTCCTCGGCTGGGGCCGCTGCCCGGCCGATATGGAGACCGGCGAATACGAATTTCACACGATCAAGCCGGGTCGCGTGCCATCCGCGGACGGTCGGCCTATGGCGCCGCACATCACCGTCTGGATCGTGGCGCGCGGCATCAATATCGGCCTGCATACCCGCCTGTACTTTGCCGACGAGGCGGAGGCCAATGCGGCCGATCCGGTGCTGGCGCGCATCGAGCACAAGGTGCGCGTGCCGACCCTGATCGCGGCGCGGGATGGCGATGCCTACAGGTTCGACATTCATCTGCAGGGCGAGAGCGAGACGGTGTTCTTTGACATCTGACGACAGTCTTTCAAGACCGCGGGGCGCCTTCTCCGGTGCACCGCGAGGCTCTTTCGACCTGTTCGTGTGGCCTCGCAGAGTTTGGCTGCCGGTCATTGCGGTCGCGAACGCCGCCCGCCCTTGAGTTAGGTTAGCACCTGAGAAAGCTCCGCCTGGACCTTGCGCAAGGCCGGCAGATAGCGCGCCGCGAGCGACGACATGGATTCGGCGCCGGCGCCAAGCCCGACGTTCAGCGCGGCCACGGTCTGGCCGCGTACCGTGGTCAGCGGCACGGCGATGGAGCGCAAGCCCAGTTCGACCTCCTGGTCGATCAGCGCATAGCCCTGCTTGCGCGTCTCCTCCAGTATGGCCATCAGCGCGTCGAGATTGGTCACCGTCCGCTCCGTCCGTGCTGTCCGGGTGGATGCCTGCAGCACCTGCCTTGCCTCCGCGGGATCCAGTGCCGCCAGCAGAACGCGGCCCATCGACGTGCAGTAGGCGGGCAGGCGCGAACCCGGCATCAGCGCGATCGACATCACCCGCCGCTGGGCGGCCCGCGCGACATAGACGATTTCGCTCTCGTCGAGGATCGAAACGGACGTGCTCTCGCCGATCTCCTGGGACAGGCGGTCGAGAACCGGCAGCACGATGCGCGGCAAGGGCATGGCGGCCAGGAAACCCGTTCCGAGTCTCAGAACGCGGGGCGTCAGCGTGAAGAACTTCCCGTCATAGGCCGCGTAGCCCATCTCTGACAACGTCAGCAGGCAGCGGCGCGTCGTGGCGCGATCGAGGCCCGCGGCTTCGGCGGCTTCGGTGATCGACAGCCGTGGTCGCTCGGCGCTGAAGGCCTCGATCACCTTGAGGCCCTTCATCAAGCCTCCCATGATGTCGCGCTCCTTGATCATTCCGCTTCCCTGTCTGTTCTTCTAAAGCGTGCGATATACGAACAAATGTCATATAACGCACAAACTGGTTGCCGTCGAGCCTTGGTCCGCTTACTTCTTTTGCCGATGTCGTCGGCGGGCATGGCTCGCCGAGCCGCTACGGAGGTGCACATGGACAAGACAGTTTCAGACGCGGCTGCGGCCGTGGCCGATATCGGCGATGGAGCGACCGTGATGATCGGCGGCTTCGGCGGGTCCGGCGCGCCGATCGAGCTGATCCATGCCCTGATCGACAAGGGGCCAAAGGATCTGACCGTCATCAACAACAATGCCGGCAACGGACGCATCGGCATCGCCGCGATGATCGATGCGGGCATGGTCCGCAAGATGGTCTGCTCGTTTCCGCGCTCGTCCGATCCGCGGGCATTCACCGACCGCTATCTCGTCGGCGAGATCGAACTCGAACTTGTCCCCCAGGGAACGCTCGCCGAGCGGATCAGGGCGGGTGGTGCCGGCATTCCGGCTTTCTATACGCCGACCGCCTACGGCACGGAGCTCGCCGAGGGCAAGCCGATCGCCGAGTTCGATGGCCGTCCCTATGTGCAGGAGCGCTGGCTGAAAGCCGACTTCGCCATCGTCAAGGGCGAGATCGGCGATACCCATGGCAACCTCACCTACAACAAGGCCGGTCGCAATTTCAATCCGCTGATGTGCATGGCCGCCGCCAGGACGATCGCCCAGGTATCGAGGCTGGTGCCCGCCGGAGGCATCGATCCGGAACATGTCATCACACCCGGGATCTTCGTGAATTCGGTCGTGGAGATCCCGCATCCGCAGCAGGAAGAAGAGCTCATTCGAGCCGGAGTGGCCTACGTATGACCGTCGACACGCGCGAAGACATCAAGCTCTCCAACGCCCAGATCGCCTGGCGTGCCGCCCAGGACATTGCCGACGGCGCCTATGTCAATCTCGGCATCGGATTTCCCGAAATGGTCGCCCGCTACCAGCCTCCGGGCCGCGAGGCGATCTTCCATACGGAAAACGGCATCCTCAATTTCGGCGAGCCGCCACCGCCCGGAGAAGAGGACTGGGACCTGATCAATGCCGGCAAGAAGGCCGTGACGCTGAAGCCCGGCGCCTCCTTCTTCCATCATGCCGACAGCTTCGCCATGGTCCGCGGCGGACACCTCGACGTCGCCATCCTCGGCGCCTACCAGGTGGCCCAGAACGGCGATCTGGCCAATTGGCGCGTCGGCTCCAAGGGTGTGCCCGCCGTCGGCGGAGCGATGGACCTCGTGCATGGCGCAAAGCAGGTCTTCGTCATCACCGAGCATGTCACGAAGAAGGGCGAACCCAAGCTCGTGGAGAAATGCGCCTTCCCGCTGACCGGTGTCGGCTGTATCACGCGTGTCTATACGAGCCACGCGGTCATCGATATCGTGAAGGGCCGCTTCGTGGTGCGCGAGAAGCTCGCCGGCATGTCGATGGAGGAGCTTCAGGCGATGACGGGCGCAGGGCTGCATGTCGACGGTCCGGTGGCCGAGCTCGTCGTACCCGAACTGCAAGGATGATCTGATGACCGAAGCCTTCATCTGCGATTATGTCCGCACCCCGATCGGCCGGTTCGGCGGTTCGCTCTCGTCGGTGCGCGCTGACGATCTCGGCGCGGTGCCGCTGAGAGCCTTGATGGCCCGGCATGGCGGCCTCGATTTCGAAGCCGTTGACGATGTCATCTTCGGCTGCGCCAACCAGGCAGGCGAGGACAATCGCAACGTCGCCCGCATGTCGCTGCTGCTCGCCGGGTTGCCGGTCAGTCTCGGCGGAACCACGATCAACCGCCTGTGCGGCTCGGGCATGGATGCCGTGATCACCGCAGCACGCGCCATCAAGGCGGGCGAGGCGGAGCTGATGATCGCCGGGGGCGTTGAAAGCATGTCGCGCGCGCCCTTCGTCATGCCCAAGGCCGAGACCGCCTTTTCACGCCATGCCGAGATCCACGACACGACCATCGGCTGGCGCTTCGTCAACCCTTTGATGAAGAAGCAGTACGGTGTCGACTCGATGCCCGAGACCGGCGAGAACGTTGCGGAAGACTATCATGTCAGCCGCGAGGACCAGGACGCCTTTGCCGTCCGCTCCCAGGCCAGGGCCTCGGCTGCCCAGCAGAACGGGCGGCTGGCAAAGGAGATAACCCCGGTGACCATTCCCCAGCGCAAGGGCGACGCCGTCGTCGTCGATCGCGATGAACATCCGCGCGCGACCACCATCGAGACGCTTGCCAAGCTCGGCACCCCGTTCAAGCGGGAAGGCGGCACGGTGACGGCCGGCAATGCCTCGGGCGTGAACGATGGCGCGGCTGCGCTGATCGTTGCATCGGAAGCAGCGGCGAAAAGGCATGGCCTGACCCCGATCGCCCGGGTTCTCGGCGGCGCCGTTGCCGGCGTCCCGCCGCGGATCATGGGCATCGGCCCGGCGCCGGCATCGCAGAAGCTGCTGGCCCGCCTCGGCCTGCGCCAAGAACAGTTCGACGGC
>JAHRYZ010000055.1:0-2256 GCA_020621905.1 Rhizobium sp. | reverse complement strand
TTCATCGAACTCAACGAGGCCTTCGCCTCCCAGGGCCTGGCGACCCTGCGGCTGCTGGGCATCGCAGACGACGACCCGCGGGTTAACAGGAATGGTGGGGCGATCGCCCTTGGCCATCCGCTCGGCATGTCTGGCGCCCGCATCACCGGCACGGCGGCGCTCGAACTGTCGCTTACCGGCGGCCGCTATTCTCTGTCCACCATGTGCATCGGCGTCGGCCAGGGCATTGCCGTAGCGCTGGAGCGAGTCTGAGCCATGGCGCTGACATTCCTGCCTTACCATGCCCGTCTGCTCGGCGACGCCGAGATCGCCGACATACTCGGGGAGAAGGCGGATCTCGCCGCAATGCTCGCCTTCGAGGTGGCGCTCGCTCGTGTCGAAGCTTCTCATGGGTTGATCGATGCGAAGGACGCCGCCGCGATCGGCACGTCACTCGGGCAATTCGCGCCCGACATGGCGCGCCTGACCCAGGCGACGCTCAGGGACGGTGTCCCTGTCCCCGATCTGGTCGCGCAGATGCGCGAAGCGATCGGCGGCAACGCGGCATCCGCGCTCCACTTCGGCGCGACGACGCA
Organism: Rhizobium sp.; assembly: GCA_020621905.1. Lineage (GTDB taxonomy): Bacteria > Pseudomonadota > Alphaproteobacteria > Rhizobiales > Rhizobiaceae > Allorhizobium. The sequence goes on along the minus strand of JAHRYZ010000055.1, from coordinate 1,681 downwards.
GGATGTGATCGACACTGCCCTCGCATTGAAGCTGAAGCCGGTCTTCGCGATGCTGCAACGCCGGTTCGAACTGGTCGACAGCTGTCTCGCCGATCTCATCGAACGCTTCGGAGACCGGCCGCTGATGGCGCGGTCCCGTATGCAGGCGGCGATCGTGATCGACGTCGGCGACAGGCTCCTGGTCTGGCGCAAGGCCGTGGTGCAGCTTGCGGCGGCCCTTCCTGCCATGGCCGATCGGTTGCTCATCCTGTCTTTGGCGGGAGCTGCCGGCACGGCGGAAAAATTCGGTGACAGGATCGACCCGGTTCGGGCGAGCCTTGCGACGGAACTCGGGCTTGCGGTGCCGTCCTACGTGCCCCACACGGATCGCGACCGGATCGCCGACTTCGCATCCTTCCTGTCGCGCATCACCGGCGCACTCGGCAAGATGGGCATGGACATCGCCCTGATGGCTCAGAACGGTGTCGACCAGATCGAGCTGTCCGGCGGCGGCGGATCCTCGGCCATGCCGCACAAGCGCAATCCGGTTCTGGCCGAGGTGCTGGTGACGCTGGCGCGCTACAACGCCATCCAGGTCGCCTGCCTGCATCAGGCGCTGGTGCATGAGCAGGAGCGCTCCGGCAGCGCCTGGACGCTCGAATGGCTGATCCTGCCGCAGATGATCGAGGCGGCGACGACGGCCCTGTCGCATGCCGCCGCGCTGCTCGCCTCGGTCGAGCGCATCGGCGAAGCCGGCTGAGATTTTGGGATCAGGCGCTGGCGCGGCGCACCAGGGCTGCTTCGAGCGTCGAGATGAACCTCGCGCCTGCGTCTGCCAGTGAACCGCTATTGTCGATGTCGACCACGTCGTAGTCGCCCTCGACGGTCAGCGAACCGCGCTTCAGCCGCTCGAGGATCTCCTCGCGGCTTTCACGACCGCGGGCGACCAGCCGTTCGGCGAGCACTTCCGGCGACGCCGTGACGTTGATGACCAGCAACGAGGGAAAGGCCTTGGCCCAGTGCGGCAGCGCCGAACGCGAGCCGTTGGCGATCACCAGATGGCCGAGCGCCAGCTTCTCATGCACCGAGGCCGGAATGCCGTAGCTCAGCCCATGCGCGTCCCAATCCACCGAGAACGCGCCCTGCTCACGCATGGCCTTGAACTCCTCGGACGAGACGCCGAGGTGCTGCTCTCCGCCCGCGTCGGCGGGCCGGGTGATCACCCGCTGGACGAAGTCCACGTCGGGACGTCCGGCAAAATGCGTCATGGCGATATGGATGAGGCTGTCCTTGCCGGCGCCGCTTGGGCCGACGACCGCCACCATGGTGCCGGTCTTGCTCTTCTTTCGCGCTATTGCGGGATCGTTGTCCATCAGGCGACCCTGCGCCCTTCGCGCCAGACCGACCGCACCACCGGAACGCCGTCGTCGCGCCGCACGCGAACGAGGTCGGCGCGAAGGCCCGGGGCGATACGGCCGCGATCATTAAGGCCGACGGTCCGCGCCGGCGTCGAGGTGACCATGGCAAGCGCCTGCGGCAGGCTGATGCCGTCGAAATCATCCGCCAGCACGAAGGGTGCATGCAGCAGGCTGAGCGGCACGTAGTCGGAGGACAGCACGTCCAGCACGCCACGGCTGGCGAGATCGCGCGCGGCGATATTGCCGGAATGCGAGCCGCCGCGCACCACGTTCGGCGCTCCCAT
>JAHRYZ010000054.1 GCA_020621905.1 Rhizobium sp. | reverse complement strand
CCCCGTGATCGGGGGAGGCGTCGCAAGATTGTCATTCCGCACGACGCGGCTACACTGCAAATCAGTGTTTTGCCAGTAATTGGGGAGAGAGATGGCAATGTATCTCAAAAAGACGGCTATTCTGTGTTTGCTCGGCGTCAGCGCGCTGGCCACGTCTGCGCATGCGGGCGGCTTCAATCGAGGCGAGGCCGACACTGACATTCTTTTTGAGGATGGTGACTACGTGATGCGGGGCGGCATGGTCTACGTCTCGCCGCGGCGCGAGTTTGCGACGATCAACGGCGCCGACGCCACCGACGATCACTACTCGCAGGCCTACTGGATTCCCAGCATCGCAGCGAAGTTCAAGGCAAGCGACAACTTCGCCTGCGCCTTCACCTATACCCAGCCCTTCGGTGCGGATGCCGACTACGGCGCCCAGGCCCAGATGGCGAGCTTGATGGCAGGCGGTTCCGGCGCGAGCCACAAGGACTTCATCACCAACGAATACGGTGCGACCTGCGACGTGAGCATGCAGGCTGGCAAGGGCCGCGTCCACCTGCTCGGTGGCGTGTTCCTGCAGGACTTCGAATACACCGCGAACGCCTATGCCGGCGACCTGCATCTGCAGGACCATTCGGCTTACGGCTATCGCTTCGGGATCGGCTACGACATCCCGGAATATGCCATGCGCGCCCAGCTGATGTACCGCTCTGCCGTCGAGCACGACGCCGACGACGGTTCGTTCGACTGGGATCCGGCCGTGGCCCCCTTCGGCCTTCAGGACGCCTTCGGCAATGGCACGCTGCCGCAGTCCGTCAAGCTGTCGCTGCAGACCGGCGTCGCGCCGGGCTGGATGGTCTACGGTTCGGTCAAGTGGACCGACTGGAGCGTCATGGACTCGCTGAACTACAGCATCGGCATCTGATGGCTCCTGCGGCTATCTGCCGCAGAAGACATCTACAACTGGAAGGACGGCTGGACGATCAATGCGGGCGTGGCGCACGCATTCGCGAAAGATTGCAGGTACGGTCAACGTCAGTGGGATAGCGGTGTCGGTACGGGCGCTGACATCTCCCGACACCTGGACCTTCGGCGCTGGCGTTTCGGTCAAGGCCGGCCCGGGCGAACTGCGCTTCGGCGGTGCCGTCAGCTACCTGACCGAAGGCAGCCAGTCGACCGCAGACGACGCCGTCTACAACGCAACGGCTGATGGCGACTGGGCCTATGCCGTTTCGGCGAACTACCGCATCACCTTCTAAGATCGACCGATCGAAGAGACCTGACGAGGGAGCCCGGCATGCCGGGCTCTTTTCGTTTGGGGTGAGGGCTGCTCGCGAGAATGTGACGGATTTGCAACAGAAATTGAATCCTCGCTGGCACCGCGCCCAGCGGCCAATTTTGTCCATTTCCCGCCACAAACGAAGCGCAGCGATCATTGCATGAAACGTAGGGTGTCGTTTCGAGTAGGCGTGGCGTGAGTGGGCATGGGGCAGGTCGTCGGGAATTATCTCCAGAAATCAACCGCAGCGGGCGTGCCCGCAGGCCGGGGGCGCCGAACGGCGTGTCCGGCCGCGGGAAACGGCAAGTCGCAGTCTCGCTGGCAGCTCTCCTGGCGCGACAGGCCGCCGCTCGCGGAAGTGCCTGGCAAGCGACGGGCACCTGATCGCGCGGATACGAACCGGTTACCACGGTTTTATGGTGAATGTCTTATAGGTAAGGTATGCCTTCTGCCGGCGGATGGATCGGCTGATTTCTGCGGTGATGTGGAAGAAATACGGAATTATGCAGACAACAGACTGGAAGTCTCCGGCGACATTGCTTCTCTCCGCGTTCCTGTTCGTCATGACGGGCACCGCCGGACACGCCTTCGATATCAATTCGGGCGTGAGCAAGGAATCCGGCCCCTTCGACCTCTTCAAGTTCGGCTTCAAGGCCTACAAGAACGGTCAGAAGCAGGATGCCGTCGAAGCCTACCGCTATGCCGCCGAGAAGGGCCATACCGGTTCGCGCTGGGCGCTCGCCAACATGTATGCGGACGGCGACGGCGTGGTCGAGGATGATTTCGAAGCCTTCAAGATCTATGCCGAGATCGCCAGCCAGGGCGTCGAGCCCGGTTCCGAGGATACCGGCTTCTTCGTCAACGCGCTGCTGTCGCTCGCCCGCTACTACCGCCAGGGCATTCCCGGCAGCCCGGTGGCCAGCGACCTGACCCAGGCCCGCCAGCTCTATTTCCAGGCCGCCTCGACCTTCGGCGTGCCGGAAGCACAGTTCCAGCTGGCGCGCATGATCCTGGCCGGCGAGGGCGGCAAGAGCAATGTCCAGCAGGCCAAGAAATGGCTCAATCTGGCCCGCAAGAGCGGCCATCCCGGCGCCATGTCGGTGTTCGGCAACGTGCTCTTCCAGGAAGGGCAGACCGTGCGCGGGCTCGCCTTCCTGACGGCGGCGCTGGACAATTGTCCGCCCAAGGATTGCGGCTGGATGCAGGAACTGCAGGAACAGGCCTTCTCGATCGCCAACGAGGAAGACCGCCGCGTGGCCGTCGCCCTGGCACCGCAGGTCTACAGCCAGACCGAATGACCAAAGACCGGCGAGACGCCGGACGTCCAGGGATCGTGTAGGAGCGCTCGGGCGCCTTCGGCGTTTTTGGCGGTTCGTCAGGCAGCGCTGCCGGCCGTCGTCGCCGGCCACGTCACATAGACATAGGTGCCGTCGACCGTCACCAGGCTGGCGCTCTCTCCGCTCGCCTTGTCGATGTGTGCGCCGGCCTTGGTCAGTTCGTAGCCGCCGCCCTTGTCGCGGCTGAGCTGGGTCTTCAGGAAGCTGGACCAGTCGCTGCGGCTGGTCTGCTCGGCGGTCCGGTTGGCCTTGTCATCCGCGGCGTCCCAGGCCTTGATCTTGCGGCCGTTGACGGCGTCGGTGACGGTGAGCGTGCCGGCCTCGAGCGCCGCCAGCATTTCCTTCGCCTTCAGCGCCCCGTCGCCCGAGCTCTTCATCTCCTCGAGCTTGGCCTTCAGGCCCTTCATGAAGGAGGCGGTCTGGATGTCGTCCGAGATCGGCGCCTCTTCTTCGGTGCCGTCGTCCGCGCCGCCGGCGGCGCCGATCGCGCGCAGCAGGCTGGTGTCATAGGTCTCGCTGTCGGAGCCGTCGTCCTGGCCGTAGTCGCGCATCAGGCCGTCGAGGGCCGAGGCATAATAGTCGTCATTGCCGCTGGAGCTGCCACCGCTGGCCTGACTTTCTTCCTTCAGGACCCTGAGGAAGATCTGGGTGCTCGCAAGCTGTGCAGAATTGATAGATGAAACCATTGAAATATCCCGCGTTATTCGTCGCCGGCGGGATGGAGGCAGACAGGACTGTCCGCCGTTCGATCTAAGGGCCGCTCCCGCAGAGGCTCGTACCGACAACTAGCCTCGGCGACTTGCTCAGACCTTGCCATTGTTCCGGCAGGCATGGCGCGCGGGTTACACCTGTGGTGCGCTCGAGCGCCGCTCAGAAGGCGAAGACGGCGGCGACCGGGACGTGGTCGGACGGTTTTTCCCAGCTGCGGACATGCTTTTCGATCGACGCCGACAGCAGCCGGTCGCTGGCCTCCGGCGACAGCATCAGGTGGTCGATGCGGATGCCGTTGTTCTTCTGCCAGGCTCCGGCCTGATAGTCCCAGAAGGTGTAGAGAAGCGGGTCGTCGCTAGTGGCACGCACGGCATCGGTCAGGCCGAGATTTTCCAGCCGGCGGAACGACTGGCGGGTCCTCGGTAGGAAGAGGGCATCGCCTTCCCACAGCCGCGGATCGCGGCAGTCGTGCGGTTCGGGGATGACGTTGTAGTCGCCGGCAAGGATGAGCGGCTCTTCGAGCGCCAGCCGGCTCTCGGTGAAGGCTTGCAGCCGTTCCATCCAGGCGAGCTTGTAGGGGTACTTGACCGGATCGTCCGGCGGGTTGCCGTTCGGCAGGTAGAGCGAGCAGATCCGCACGATGCCGCGCTCGACGGAAAACACGGCCTCGATGAAGCGCGCCTGCTCGTCGCCATCGTCGCCCGGCAGGCCGCGGTTGACCTCGTCGGGCTTGGCCTTGGAGAGGATCGCCACGCCGTTGAAGCCCTTCTGGCCGTGCGTCTCGACATGGTAGCCGAGCGCCTCGATCTCGAGCCGCGGAAAGCCGTCGTCGACGGATTTAATTTCCTGCAGGCAGACGACGTCCGGCGCCGAGCTCTTCAGCCATTCGCAGAGATTGGCGATGCGTGCCTTGACGCCATTGATGTTCCAGGTCGCGATCTTCATGGCATCCACCCTTTCGTCTTGCCTCTACATAGCCGATGGCGCGGGTTTTGCCATCGGCTTTTGCCGGCTTTTCGTCCGCGGCACTTTGACAACTCATGGTTTTGCGCATCATTCTTTCGATGCGGCCTGTTGGGGAGGGCGGGTCCGCGCATCAAGAAAAGGGGACCAGCTCAATGTCTGAAAATACAACCAAGACCCACCCGGTCGACGAGGTGCTGCCGCTTTCGCGGCTTGCCGCACTCGGCCTCCAGCATGTTCTCGTCATGTATGCCGGGGCGATTGCCGTACCGCTCATCGTCGGACGCGCGCTCAAGCTGCCACCGGAAGACGTCGCCTTCCTCATCTCCGCCGATCTCTTCGCCTGCGGGATCGTCACGCTCATCCAGTCGTTCGGGCTCACGCAGTGGTTCGGGATCCGGCTGCCCGTCATGATGGGCGTGACCTTCGCCTCGGTCGGCCCCATGGTTTCCATGGCCAACGTCAACGGCGGACCGGACGGCGCACGCCTGATCTTCGGCTCGATCATCGGCGCCGGCCTTGTCGGCATCCTGATCGCGCCGCTGGTCAGCCGCCTGCTGCGATTCTTTCCGCCCGTGGTGACCGGCACGATCATTCTCGTGATCGGCGTGTCGCTGATGCGCATCGGCATCAGCTGGATCTTCGGCAATCCCGTCGGGCCGACGGCGCCGAGCATTCTCGACCCGGCCCATGCCAAGTGGCTCGAGGATGTGCGGGCGCTGGCCGCGACGGGGGCGGGGGGTATTCCCGAGATTCCGGCCAAGCTCGCGCTCGCACCGAGCGTGCCGAACGCGGCCTATGCGCCGCTTTCGGGCATCGCAGTCTCGGCGATCGTTCTTGTGTCGATCCTGCTCATCGCCCGGTTTGCCAAGGGTTTCGTCGCCAACATCTCGGTTCTCCTCGGCATTGTCATTGGCGGGATCGTCGCGGCTGCCGCGGGTATGATGCATTTCGACAAGGTGGCGAGTGCCGCCTGGTTCGCACCGATCATGCCCTTCCATTTCGGTGTGCCGACCTTCGATCCGGTCCTGATTGTCACCATGACGATCGTCATGGTGGTGGTGATGATCGAGTCGACCGGCATGTTCCTGGCGCTCGGGGACATGACGGGCAAGACCGTCACGCGACCGATGCTTGCCGCGGGCCTGCGCACCGACGGTCTGGGCACCTTGATCGGCGGGGTCTTCAACACGTTTCCCTATACGAGTTTCTCGCAGAATGTCGGCCTGGTCGGCGTGACGGGCGTGCGCTCACGCTTCGTCTGCGTGATCGGCGGGATCATTCTCGTGGTGCTGGGCCTGCTGCCGAAGATGGCCGCCCTCGTCGAATCGCTGCCGACGGTGGTTCTCGGCGGCGCCGGTCTGGTCATGTTCGGCATGGTCGCGGCAACCGGCATCCGCATTCTCTCGTCCGTCGACTTCAAGTCGACCCGCAACAATCTCTTCATTGTCGCAGTGTCGATCGGTTTCGGGATGATTCCGCTGGTTGCGCCGAACTTCAAGCAATGGATGCCGCACGGCATCCATCCGCTGATCGACTCCGGCATCCTGCTGGCCTCGATCGCGGCGGTGCTGCTCAACATCTTCTTCAACGGGGCCTCAATGACCTCGGAGGCGGAGGTCCGTGACGCGGCGCTGGCTGCCGATGGCGGTCATTAATACGAAACAGCCGGTCCGGGCGCTTGCCTGGACCGGCCGGCTGAACAGGTGGGCGCAGCGTTTTCAGACGGAGAAACTAGTGCCGCAGCCGCAGCTGGCGACCGCGTTCGGGTTGTTGATCTGGAAGGACTGGCCGAGCAGGTTGTCGACGAAATCGATCTCGGAGCCGGCCATGTAGACCAGCGACATCGGGTCGATCAGCAAGGTGGCGCCGTCGCGGCTCACCACCAGGTCGTCGGACTGGGGCCCCTTGTCGAGGTCGAACTTGTAGGAGAAACCTGAACAGCCGCCGCCTTCGACGGTGACCCGCAGGGCGCTCTTGTCGGCTTCACTGGCGACGATCTGGGCGATTCGCTTCGCCGCGGCTTCGGAAAGGGTGACGGTCTCGGTGCTCATCTTGCCTCCTGACGGGTTCAAGGCCCGTGGAAAACTTCTGTAACGCCAGAAAATTCAACGTTCTGACACGTATCGGCGATAGATCGCCGTGGATATTGCCGGATGCCGGCCGCGCTCATGATATAAGAGGCAAACCTTGCTGCATCGTTCGCTATAGGTATGAAGGCGAACCGGTGGCGTCAATGGGGAGCGGACAGGCGCGATATGACGATCGACAAAAGTGCATTGGGTTTCGGTTCGGGCGAGCGGGCGATCTACGCCACCGATCCCTGGACGACGCGCGGACGGCTGTTTCCGGAGGGCGGCAGCCCGACGCGCTCCGACTTCCAGCGTGACCGCGACCGCATCGTCCATACCACGGCCTTTCGCCGGCTGAAGCACAAGACGCAGGTCTTCATCGGTCCCGACGGTGACCACTATCGCACGCGCCTGACCCATACGATCGAGGTGGCGCAGATCGCCCGCGCGCTCGCCCGTGCGCTGAAGCTCGACGAGGATCTCGCCGAGGGCGTGGCGCTCGTCCACGACTTCGGCCACACGCCGTTCGGCCATACCGGCGAGGACGCGCTGCATGAGGTGCTGGCGCCCTATGGCGGCTTCGACCACAACGCCCAGTCACTCAGGATCGTCACCAAGCTGGAGCGGCGCTATGCCGAGTTCGACGGTCTCAACCTGACCTGGGAAACGCTGGAAGGGCTGGTCAAGCACAATGGCCCGCTGGTGACCAAGGCGGGCGAGGGGACGCGCGGCCCGGTTCCCCAGCCGATCCTCGACTATTGCGAGCTGCACGATCTGGAACTGGCCAGCTATGCCGGCCTGGAGGCCCAGGTCGCGGCGATCGCCGACGACATCGCCTACAATACCCACGACATCGACGACGGCCTGCGCTCCGGCTATCTGAGCTTCGACATGCTGGAGGACGTGCCTTTCCTCGCCGGGCTGATGAAGGAGGTGCGCGACCGCTATCCGCATCTGGAGCCCGACCGCTTCACCCACGAGATCATGCGCCGGCAGATCACCCGCATGGTCGAGGACGTGATCGGGGTCGCGCAGGGGCGCCTTGCCGCGCTCAGACCGCAGAGTGCCGCCGATATCCGCGCCTCCGACCGGACCGTCGCCACCTTCTCCGACGAAATGGCCGAGACCGACCGCCAGATCAAGAAGCTGCTGTTCAGTCGCATCTACCGCCATCCCGACATCATGCGCATCCGCGCCGGTGCGGCGCAGATCGTCACCGACCTGTTCCACGCCTACATGGCCGATCCGGCGCTGATGAAAAGCCATTACTGGGTCAACCATATCGCCGGCCTGAACGAGCCGGCGAGGGCGCGCCATGTCGGCGACTATCTGGCGGGCATGACCGATACTTATGCGGTGCGTACCCATAGCGAGCTGTTTGACCGGACTCCCGATTTGCGATAGGCAGCGCAGCAATTCCACTCCATTTGCGGGCTATCGAACTGCTTGCGCGGGTACCACGACATGAACCTCTTCGCCGACTTCGAAACGAGAATCAAAAATGCGCTCGAGCAGATCGACAGCATCAAGGAGAAGCGCTCCACCCTCGATTTCGGTCGCATCGTCGTCGAGCCGCCGCGCGATCCGAGCCACGGCGATGCCGCCACCAATGCCGCCATGGTGCTCGCCAAGGCGCTCGGCACCAATCCGCGGGCGCTGGCCGAGGTGATCGGCGACAAGCTCAAGGAAGACGGCGACATCGCCGAGGTGAGCGTGGCCGGCCCCGGCTTCATCAACATCCGCCTGTCGACCGGCTACTGGCAGCGCCTGCTGGCAACGATCATCACCGAAGGCACCGATTTCGGCCGCTCGACGCTCGGCAAGGACCGCAAGGTCAATGTCGAATATGTCTCGGCCAATCCGACCGGGCCGATGCATGTCGGCCATTGCCGCGGCGCCGTGGTCGGCGATGCGCTTGCCAACCTTCTGGCCTTTGCCGGCTATGACGTCGCCAAGGAATATTACATCAACGATGCCGGCGCCCAGATCGAGGTGCTGGCGCGTTCGGTGTTCCTGCGCTACCGCGAGGCGCTCGGCGAAAAGATCGGCGAGATCCCGGCGGGTCTCTATCCGGGCGATTATCTCGTGCCGGTCGGCCAGGCCCTGGCCGAGGAATTCGGCACCCGGCTGCACAACATGCCGGAAGAGGAATGGCTGGAGATCGTCAAGGAGCGCGCCATCGACGCGATGATGGTGATGATCCGCGACGACCTGGCGACCCTCAACGTGCATCACGACGTGTTCTTCTCCGAACGCACGCTGCACGCCAACGGCGCCGCCAAGATCCGCACCGCGATCAACGACCTGACCTTCAAGGGCCATGTCTATCGCGGCACGCTGCCGCCGCCGAAGGGTCAGCTGCCCGAGGATTGGGAAGACCGCGAGCAGACGCTTTTCCGCTCGACGGAAGTGGGCGACGACATTGACCGGCCGCTGGTGAAGTCGGACGGCAGCTATACCTATTTCGCCGCCGACGTCGCCTATTTCAAGGACAAGTTCGACCGCGGCTATTCCGAGATGATCTACGTGCTCGGCGCCGACCATGGCGGCTATGTCAAGCGGCTGGAAGCGGTGGCGCGGGCCGTGTCGGAAGGCAAGACCAAGCTCACCGTGCTTCTGTGCCAGCTGGTCAAGCTCTATCGCCACGGCGAGCCGGTGAAGATGTCGAAGCGCTCCGGCGACTTCGTCACCCTGCGCGAAGTGGTCGAGGAAGTCGGCTGCGATTCGGTGCGCTTCATGATGCTCTATCGCAAGAACAGCGAGCCGCTGGACTTCGACTTCGCCAAGGTGACGGAACAGTCGAAGGACAATCCGGTCTTCTACGTTCAGTATGCCCATGCGCGCTGCATGTCGATTTTCCGCCAGGCCAAGGAGGCCTTCCCCGATCTCGACCTCGAGGCGACCGACTTCGCCGGGGCCGTGGCCGGGCAGATCACCGATCCGACAGAGCTTCAGCTGATCGGCAAGCTCGCCGAATACCCGCGCATCATCGAGGCGGCGGCCCAGTCGCAGGAGCCGCATCGCCTTGCATTCTACCTCTACGATCTGGCAAGCTCGTTCCACGCCCATTGGAACAAGGGCAAGGATTCGCCCGAATTACGCTTTGTTAACGATAAACAGAGACAATTGAGTATTGCCAGGCTTGGGCTGGTGCATGCTGTCGCCTCCGTTTTGAAGTCCGGTTTGTCTATTACCGGCACTGCAGCTCCGGTCGAAATGCGATAGTATCGTCACCATTTACCCACAATGCACTGGCAAGCGTCGAGTCGCGTAGGGTGAGTGGATCAAGTAATGGTACAGAAGCAGGCCGCATACAGCAGTCGATTGGGGAGCGATAGTTTCGCGGACGACGATCCGTTGGCGGAACTTGCCCGGATCGTCGGCTTCGAGCCGCCCGTTGCGCGCGACACCGCGCCGACACGTCCCACAGCGCCGGAAGAGCCGCAGTTCAACCTCGAAGACGAACTTCTTCGCGAGTTCGAGGTCTATGATGCGCCGCTTCGGGCCGGCGAAGAGCCGCGCCCGGCAGGGCCTGCCGTGGCCTCCCAGTCCCGTTCGCCGGTCGAAGAGATCGAAGAGCTGGAGGACGTCTTCTATCCCGAGCCCTTCGTCGAGCCGGCCGCGGAAGCGCCGTCGGCACGCGTCGAACCCGTATTCGAGCCTGAACTGCGCCAGGAGCCGTCCTTCTCGGTCGATCTGGCCGACGAGCTGGAACTGGCCGTCTCCGAGCCGGAGGAGGCGTCGGCATGGTCGGCTCCTGAGCACGAGCCGAAGCTGCGCCTGCCGCTCGCCAATTTCGCCGCCCAGCCGCCGGTTCGCGCCGAGCCGCAATTCGTAGACGAGACCCCGGCCGAGCCCGCGCCGCAGGTCGAACCCCCGCACTATGCGGCAGAGACGGACGAGGCCCCGTCGGTCGAGGACTTCTTCGCCGACGAAGGTTTCAAGTGGAGCGAGACGGTTTCCGGCCCCGCTTCGGCTGTCCCGGCCGCGTCGATCGAGCGGCCGGCCGATCCGTTCGGCTTCGACGATCTGGTCGCCGAGGCCGGTGACCGTTCGGGTCGCCCGGCGGACGTCGCGGTTGACGCGCCATCCGCACCGGTTTCCCGCGCCGAGCCGTCCTTCGCCTTTTCCTTTGCCGACGATCTGGCTGCGAGCGAAGAGTTTGACCGCTCCGCATCGGCGGCCGCGTCCGTCGAGCCTCAGGCTCCTGCCGTTTCGTACGAACGCCCCGAAGCCATGCAGGCGGTCGAACATGCCGCACCGGCTGCCGATCTGCGTCCGGCGATCGAGGACGAAGAGTTCGATCCCTTCGCCGAAGGCGAGTTCGACCTGCAGCTCGACGATCTGGAGCTCGATCTGTCCGACATCGAGGTGGATCTCGATGAGCCGGCAGTCGCTCCGGTTGTGCCGGCTGCACGGCCGGCTCCCGTTTCGCTCGCGACGCCGGTTCTGCCCGCTGCAGCGCCGGTCGTAACGTCGGCTCCCGCTCCCGCCGCCTATGCGGCCTCGGCCGCCTCTACGGCGCCTTCCGCTTATGCAGCTCCGGCACCCGTGGCGGTCTCGCCGCGCGTGGCGCCGGCGGAAGTGCGTGCAGCGCCGGCAAAGCCGGCCCCGTCCGAATTCGACTTCACCGATGAGCCGCTGGCCTTCGATCCGGCCGAGATTTCCGAACAGGACGATCACCTCGAATCGATCGCCCATATGGACGTGCCGGAAGTGCCGGTGCCCGACAGCAAGCCGGCGCCGGTCGCCTACGCCCACGATTACGATCTCGACATCGACGGCGAACTGGCGACCTTGTTCGACCAGCCGTCGACGACGCCGGCTGCCGCCGTCCAGGCGCCCGCCGCGGCTCCGGCGCCCGCCGCCATGCGCCAGACGCCTTCGCTCGCAACCCCGGTCGCGGCCCAGGCCCCGGTTCAGGCAGCAGCCCAGCCGGCCAACGCACAGCTCCCGCCGATGGACGATTTCGACGCCTTCGAACGGGCGCTGGAGGAGGATTTCCGCCACACGCTCGACCGGCCGTCCGACTATGCCGCCGCCAATGCCGGCCGGATCAATATCCCGATGGAGCCGAAGGGCCTGTCGCGCTTCGGTTCGCGCGGCCTGCTGATGGCGGGTACGGCGGTTGTCGTCCTGCTTCTCGGCGGCGGTGCGCTCTATACCTGGCTGACCGGTTCCGGCCCCTCGATGATGTCGTCGGGCGAACCGCAGGTGATCACCGCCGACAAGGATCCGGTCAAGATCCTGCCCGAAAACCCGGGCGGCAAGTCCGTGCCGAACCAGGACAAGGCCGTCTATGACAGCGTCGCCGGCGCCGCCGTCGAGGATCCGAAGCAGGAGAGCCTGATCTCCTCGAGCGAGGAACCCGTCGACGTCGTGCAGAAGACGCTGATCCCGGAAACCCTGCCGCTGGAAGACGAATCGGACGCCCAGGCGCTAGGAACGCCGGTCGGCGAGACCGAGGATCCGCGGCTCTTGCCGGACCAGAACGGAACCGCGCAGTCGGCCCCCACCGAGACGGCGCAGCCCGCGACCATAACGCCGCGCAAGGTGCGCACCATGATCGTGCGTCCGGACGGCACGCTGGTCGCCCAGGAAGCCCCTGCGGAGGCAGCACCCGCTCCGACGCTCGAAGCGCCGGCCGTGACCGAACCGACCGCGGCCCCCGCAGCCGACAAGCCGGCGCTCGCCGCACCGTCCATCGCTGCCGAGACGCCGCTGGCGACCGCACCGGCCGACGCTCCCAAGGGTCCTGTTCCGACCGCACGGCCTTCGACGCCGGCCGATACGGCCGCAGCACCGGCCGCCGCCCCGCAAGCGTCTGCACCGACCGCACAGGCTGAAGCGTCGGCACCGGCCGCACAGGCAGAAGTGCCGGCCGCACCGGTTGCCGAGCCCGCTGCCGCGCCGACACCGGTCGCTGCCACGCCCGAGCCTGCTGCTTCGGAACCTGCGGCCGCCCAGCCGGCACCCGCAGCCGGCGGCTATTACATCCAGGTCGCGTCGCTGCCGTCCGAGGCGGAGGCGGAGAAATCCTACAAGAGCATTTCCGGCAAGTTCGGCAGTGTCGTCGGCGGTCGCGCCTACGAGATCAAGCGGGCCGAGATCGCCGGCAAGGGTACCTATTATCGCGTGCGCATTTCCGCCGGTACCAAGGCGGATGCGGCAGCCCTTTGCGAGCGCTACAAGGCGGCCGGCGGAAGCTGCCTCGTCACGAAGTAGCCAACGCACCTCAGCGACAACGAAAAAAGAGGCGGGAACCTGCGGTTTCCGCCTCTTTTCCTGTGTATGACCCGAACCCGTCGCTTCGGCTTTGATCCCACCCCTCTTATGATTCGGCCATGACCCAGACATCCATGCCCGCAAAAGCAATGATCCTCGGCTGCACCGGCCTTGCCTTGAGCGCCGACGAGAAGGCCTTCTATCGCGACGAGCAGCCATGGGGCTTCATCGTCTTCGCCCGCAATCTGAGCGAGCCGGCGCAGATCCGCGATCTGGTCGCCGAAATGCGCGATACCGTCGGCGGCCGCAACGCGCCGGTGCTGATCGACCAGGAGGGCGGCCGGGTGCAGCGCATCCGCGAGCCGATCGCCCCGCGATATCCCTCCGGCGCCGTGCTCGGAGAGCTCTATCGCCGCGACCGGGAACTGGGCCTGCGCGCCGCCTGGCTGATGTCGCGCCTGCACGCCTTCGATCTCATCCGCCTCGGCATCAATGTCGACTGCCTGCCGGTGCTCGACGTGCCGGTGGAAGGCGCCAGCAACGTCATCGGCGACCGCGCCTACGGCAATGATCCGGAAACGGTCGGCGCCATGGGCGAGGCGGCGGCGGCGGGCCTGAAGTCCGGCGGCGTCCTGCCGGTGATGAAGCACGTGCCGGGCCATGGCCGCGGCATGGCGGATTCGCACCACGAACTGCCGGTCGTCACCACGCCGCTGGCCGAGCTTGAGGCGCATGACTTTCCGCCGTTCCGGCGGCTGCGCAACGAGCTGATGGCGATGAGCGCGCATGTGGTATACTCGGCCATCGATCCGGATCACCCGGCATCGACCTCGCGCAAGGTGATCGACGAGATCATCCGCGGTTCTATCGGGTTTGACGGGCTGCTGATGTCGGACGACGTGTCGATGAACGCCCTCAAGGGCACGCTCGGCGAGCGGGCGGCGGCGATCGTCGCCGGCGGCGGCGATGTCGTGCTTCACTGCAACGGCGTCATGGACGAAATGCGGGCGGTCGCGGCCGAAGTGCCGCTGCTCAAGGGCAAGGCGAGGGCGCGGGCCGATGCCGTCGAGGCTGCTTTTGGCACAACCGATACCGCGGAAGAAGTCGCCATCCGCGCCGAGTTCGACGGCCTGAGGGCGACCGCCTGATGTCGCCCGTGTCCGCCACGCCCCCATCGCCGAAGCGGCCGGCATCCGGCAATCCGGCAACGCCGATGGACAGCCTGTGGCAGGACACGGCCGAGGAACGGCTGACCGGCGAACCGGCTTTCGTCATCGACGTGGCGGGCTTCGAAGGACCGCTCGACCTTCTGTTGTTCCTCGCGCGCAACCAGAAGGTCGACCTGTCGCGGATCTCGATCCTCGCGCTGGTCGAGCAATATCTCGAGTTCATCGAAAGCGCGCGGCGCATCCGTCTGGAGCTGGCGGCCGACTATCTCGTCATGGCGGCCTGGCTCGCCTATCTGAAATCGCGCCTGCTGATCCCGCAGCAGGCCAAGGATGAAGGTCCGTCGGGCGAGGAAATGGCCGCGACGCTGGCCTTCCGGCTGAAGCGGCTGGAGGCCATGCGCGAGGCGGCGACGCGGCTGATCAACCGCAACCGGCTCGGCCGCGACGTGCATGCCCGCGGCGCGCCGGAGCATGTGCCGACCCGCGTCGACAATGCCTACGAGGCCTCGCTCTACGATCTCTTGACCGCCTATGCCTCGCTCCGGCAGCGCCAGGCGACCACCCAGGTGACGATCGCGCGCCGCCGCGTCTGGTCACTCGCCGATGCGCGCGCCATCCTGACGCGCATGATCGGCGAGATCGGCGACTGGACCGCACTCGACCATTTCCTCCTGCGTTACCTGACGACCCCCGCCGAGCGTGTGAGCGCGATCGCCAGCGCCTTTGCCGCGTCGCTGGAGCTGGTGCGCGAGGGCCGGCTGGAGATCCGGCAAGAGGGCGCCTTCCAGCCGATCTACCTGCGCAGCGGCCCGCGCGCCGGCGAGCTGGCGGCGGTGGAGTAGCGCGATGGCGGAGGTGCGGGACGGCGATTTCTTCCCGAGGACGAGGCGGACGAGCCGTCGTCGAGCGCGACCCGATGCTCGAGCGCGCCGAGCGCGAGGCGATCCGCATCGCCGAGGCGCTGGTCTTCGCTTCCGCCGAGCCGGTTTCGGAAAACTTCATCGCCGAACGCCTGCCGCGTGGCATCGACGTCAAGGCGATCATGCGCCGGCTGAAGGAAGACTACGCCCGCGCGGCGTCAATCTCCTTCAGGTCGACGAGCACTGGGCCTTCGGACGGCTGCCGATCTCTCCTTTGCCGTCCGCAAAGACGAGACCGAGGTCAAGAAACTGTCGCGCGCGGCACTCGAAGTGCTGGCGATCATCGCCTACCACCAGCCGGTGACCCGCGCCGAAATCGAGGACATTCGCGGCGTGCAGGACGTCAGGGCACGCTCGACGTGCTGATGGAGGCTGGCTGGGTTCGTTTTCGCGGCCGCCGCCGCACGCCCGGCCGGCCCGTGACGCTCGGTACGACCCGCGATTTCCTCGATCATTTCGGCCTCGAAGAGCTCCGCGACCTGCCGGGTCTCGACGAATTGAAGGGGGCGGGACTGCTCTCCGGGCGTATTCCGGCGAACTTCAATATCCCCCTGCCCATGACCGGCGACGAGCTCACCGAGGACGAGGATCCGATCACCCAGCTCGATCTCGAGGAGCTTGGCCTCTTGACTCCGGGTGGAGAAGCGGACGAATAGCATCAGGTTTATAACGGTAACCGGGCGGTGTTCGGATGTCCTGCGTGGCGCGCTCGTGCCCCGGCATCCGCGACAGCCGGCCATGCGGACGGTGGAATGAGCGCGCAGACGATGCAAGGTGACAATTCGAGGCGCACGGCCGGCGTTACCTTTGCGGCGCGGTTGAGCTTCGAGGATATCCGTCACGGCTATCACAATCGCGAGACCCTGCGCGGCGTGTCGCTGACCGCCGAGCCGGGCGAGGTCCTCTGCCTGCTCGGACCGTCCGGCTCCGGCAAGACGACCCTGCTTCGCATTGCCGCAGGCATCGAGGCGCAGCTGTCCGGCCGCCTGCTGCTCAATGATCGCGAAGTGGCAGGCCCTTCCGTCTTCGTGCCGCCGGAACAGCGCGGCATCGGCCTGATGTTCCAGGATTTCGCCCTTTTCCCGCATATGAGCGTGGTGGAGAACGTGCGCTTCGGCCTCACCGCCATGCCGGCGCGCGAGGGCATTTCCGAGGCGATGGCGGCGCTGGAGCGGGTCGGGCTCGCCCACTGTGCGCAGAAATATCCGCATGCCCTTTCGGGCGGCGAGCAGCAGCGCGTGGCTCTCGCCAGGGCGCTTGCGCCGCGTCCGGGCGTGCTTCTGATGGACGAGCCGTTCTCCGGCCTCGATTCGCGCCTCAAGGACACGATCCGTGCTGACACGCTGGCGATCCTGCGCGAAACGCGGGCGACCGCCGTCGTCGTCACCCACGACGCAGAGGAGGCGATGCGCATGGCCGACCGGATCGCGCTGCTGCGCGATGGCAAGCTGGTGCAGGTCGGCAGCTCTGACGATCTCTACCGCCGGCCGAAGGACCTGTTCACCGCGGCATTCTTCTCGGAAATCAACGAGTTCTCCGGAATCGTGCACAGTGGCCGTGTGGCGACGCCGCTCGGGGTCGCCGAAGCGCCGGGCATTGCCGAGGGCAGGGAAGTGTCGATCGCCGTGCGGCTCTCCGGGGTCGGCGTCAGCGAGGACAGCGGCGTCATTCCGGCCCGCATCCTGTCGCGCCGTTTCCTCGGCGTCGTCGAGCTGCTGGAACTGGCGATCCCGGGAAGCGAACGGCCGGTGCGCTCGCGCATGCGCGCCGACATCCTGCCGCCGGGCCTGAAGGAAGCGACAATCGCGGTCAATCCGCTCGACATTTTGGTGTTTGAAAAAGAGTCTGAAACCCCTTACATCGGGGAAACAGAAAACACGGAGTGACTGGTATGGGTTCTTTTAGCATGTGGCACTGGCTGATCGTCTTGGCCATCGTTCTGTTGCTGTTCGGCCGCGGCAAGATCCCGGAGCTGATGGGTGATGTCGCAAAGGGCATCAAGAGCTTCAAGAAGGGCATGTCCGACGACGAGGCCGATACGTCGGCCACCGGGAAGTCCGTCGATCACAAGACCGACGAAACGAAATAAGCCCTCGATCGGTCGCGTGGCGGCCGGTGCGGGATTTCAGGCGCCCCGTCGTGTCGGGGCGACCTTTTCCCATTCAGGGCAAGGGGATGTGCGGCGCATCGCCGATGATGCGCGGTCCCCGGGATAAATGGCTTCAGGAGCCCGTTGAATGCTGGATATTGGCTGGACCGAGTTGCTCGTCATCGCGGTGATCCTGATCGTTGTGGTCGGTCCGAAGGATCTGCCGCCGATGATCCGCGCTTTCGGCAAGATGACGTCGCGGCTGCGCCGAACCGCGGGCGAATTTCGCGCCCAGTTCGACGAGGCTCTGCGCGAGGCGGAACTCGACGACCTGCGCAAGTCGGTCGACGACGTCCGCAACCTCAATCCGAAGAACGCACTGCGCGACGCCATCAACCCGCTGCGCCAGATGGGCAACGAGATCAAGGCCGACCTGCAGAAGGCGACGACCGCAGACGCCAAGGCGGCGGCCGGCGTCACGTCCGCCGAGCCCGCACCCGCCACGTCCTTCCCGGAAATGCCGTCGCCTCTGGTCGGTGTGCCGGGGGAGCTCGCCCAGCCGATGCCGGATCCTGCTCCGGCGCCCGCCGCAAAGCCCGCCAGGACGTCCACGCCGCGCAAGGCCAAGGCCGCCGCGGCCGCCGATGCGGCGGTCGAGAGCCCCAAGCCGGCCAAGTCGCCGGTCGCCGCCAAGCCGGTCAAGCCTAGCCGTTCCAAGCCCGCCGTCGTGGAGAGTGAGACCGCCAAGCCGTCCGCTCCGAAGAAGCCCCGCAAGCCGAAGACCGAGGAGCCCGCATGAGCGGCGACATTGAAGACAAGCCGCAGCCGCTCGTCGAGCATCTGATCGAACTGCGCTCCCGGCTGATCTGGGCGATCGGGGCGTTCTTCATCGCCTTCATCGGTTGTTTCGCCTTTGCCAAGCAGCTCTTCAACATCCTGGTCGTTCCCTACAAATGGGCCGTCCTGTGGGCCGGGCTCGATCTCACCAAGGCCGAGCTGATCTATACCGCGCCGCAGGAGTTCTTCTTCACCCAGGTGAAGGTGGCCATGTTCGGCGCCGTGGTGATCGCCTTCCCGGTGATTGCGGCACAGATCTACAAGTTCGTGGCGCCAGGCCTATACAAGAACGAGCGGGCGGCCTTCCTGCCGTTCCTGATCGCCTCGCCGATCCTCTTTCTGCTCGGCGGCGCGCTCGTCTATTTCTTCTTCACACCGATGGTGATGTGGTTCTTCCTCGCCATGCAGCAGGCGCCGGGCGAGGGCGAGGTGGCCATCTCGCTGATGCCGAAGGTCTCGGAATATCTGAGCCTGATCATGACGCTGGTGTTTTCCTTCGGCCTGGTGTTCCAGCTGCCGGTCATCACGACGCTTCTGGCTCGTGTCGGCATCCTCGAAAGCCAGTGGCTGGCCGACAAGCGCAAGTACTTCATCGTCGTCGCCTTCATCGTCGCGGCGGTGCTGACGCCGCCCGATCCGATCTCCCAGATCGGCCTTGCTTTGCCGACGATCCTTCTCTACGAGGTAGCCATCTATGCTGCGCGACTCGTGGAGCGTCGACGGGCCGCCGAGACTTCGGTTGTCGCGGACGAGGCGAGCGAGCAGGACAGCGCCTAAGCTGCGCCGTTCGTCCTCCTCCACTCCCGGGCATGCATCCATGGGGCCGGACAGGGCACCCGCCAGGTCCGATCCGACGATCACGAGAGATGACCTGGAACGACGATGCTTGATATCAAATGGATCCGTGACAATGCCGAAGCCTCGATGCCGCGCTGGCCAAGCGCGGCGCCGAGCCTCTGGCCGCAGGCCTGATCGCCCTCGACGAGAAGCGCCGCTCCGTCGTCCAGTCGCTGCAGGACATGCAGTCGCGCCGCAACACCGCCTCCAAGGAGATCGGTGCGGCCATGGGCAAGAAGGACATGGAGCTTGCCGAGAAGCTGAAGGCCGAGATCGCTCACCTGAAGGACCTCATGCCGGCCGCGGAAGAGGAAGAGCGCCAGGTTTCCGCCGAACTCATCGACCAGCTGTCGCGCATTCCCAACATTCCGCTCCACGACGTTCCGGTCGGCAAGGACGAGCACGACAACGTGGTGAAGCGCGTCGTCGGCAGCAAGCCCGGCTGGAACCATGCTGCCAAGGAACACTACGAGCTCGGCGAAGCGCTGGGCTACATGGACTTCGAGCGCGCTGCCAAACTGTCGGGTTCGCGCTTCACGGTGCTGACCGGCCCGCTGGCCAGGCTGGAGCGGGCGATCGGCCAGTTCATGCTCGACCTGCACACCACCGAACATGGCTATACCGAAGTGTCCTCGCCGCTGATGGTGAAGGACGAGGCCATGTACGGCACGGGCCAGCTGCCGAAATTCGCCGAGGATCTGTTCCGCACCACCGATGGCCGCTGGCTGATCCCGACGGCGGAAGTGACGCTCACCAATCTGGTTTCGGGCGAAATCCTCGAGCAGGAAAAGCTGCCGCTCCGCTTTACCGCGCTCACCCCGTCCTTCCGCTCGGAAGCGGGCTCCGCCGGCCGCGACACGCGCGGCATGCTGCGCCAGCACCAGTTCTGGAAGTGCGAACTCGTGTCGATCACCGATGCCGAGAGCGCGATCGACGAGCATGAGCGCATG
>JAHRYZ010000053.1 GCA_020621905.1 Rhizobium sp. | reverse complement strand
ATGCGTCGCTGGCGCTCCCTGTCGCCGGGCGGCCTCGAGGGCGACCGCTGCGGCCACGAGAGCCTGGCCCGCTGGCGGCTCGACCGTCCGACCCCGATGGAACACATGCGGATCCTCGATCCGGCCGTCGATCGCGGCACGATCCGGATGACCTACGAGCGTGCCGCAGAACTGCTGCCGGCATTGAAGGGCCGCCGCATCACCGCGAGCTGGGCCGGTTACGTCGATTCAACCCCGGACGGTGTGCCGGCCATCGGGGAGACCGCGGCTGTTCCCGGCTTCATCCTCGCCGCCGGCTTCAGTGGCCACGGTTTCGGCATCGGCCCCGGCGCCGGTCATCTGATCGCCGATCTTGTCACCGGATCGGCCCCGCTGGTCGATGCCCGTCCGTATCATCCTGACCGCTTCTCGCAATCCGCATGGGGCAAGGTCGCGGACTTTTGAAACACCGCATTTGGCATTGGGCTGCCCCGCCGATCTGCCAGAGAAAACCGGACGCCTCGATGCAAGCACGCCAGCTCGAAGTCTTCTGCATGGTCATGCGCTGCGGGACGGTGACGGGCGCTGCCCAGATGCTCAACATCTCGCAGCCGGCGCTCAGCCAGATCCTCATGCACACCGAAGACCAGCTCGGCTTCAAACTGTTCACCCGGCTGCGCGGAAAGCTGGTTCCGACGCGCGAGGCCGAAGAACTCTATCCCGAAGCCGAGCGCATATTTGCCGAGATCGGCGCACTGAGGCGGCGCACGACGGATATGCGCTTCGGCCGCACCGGCCTGATCCGGATCGCGGCTTCCGCGCCACCGGCAATGGCGATCGTGCCCAAGGCGTTTTCGGCCTTTCGCGATGTTCATCCCGACATCGTCGTACGTTCGCTGATCGCCCCGCTCGACAATGTCGTCGAGATGGTCCGAAGCGGGGACGCCCCTATCGGCATCGTCATGAACAACACGCCGCGACACGGTATCCACGTGGAGACGCTCGGCAATGCCGAGCTGATCTTCATCATGCCCGAAGACCATCGCCTGGTCAGCCAGGACAGGATAGGCTTTGCCGACATCCAGAACGAACCCCTGATTTCCTACCGAACCGACACGCTTCCCGGCCAGTTGCTCGCAGGCGCGGCCGAGGCGCAGGCCCTTACATTCAACCCGGCCATCGAGATTGACATCTCCATCACGGCGCTGCCCTTCGTGCGCGATGGCTTCGGCATCGCGATCGTGGACGGTCTATTGCCCTGGGAACAGTTTCCAGGGCTCGTGCGCCGTGCCTTCGTGCCCCGGCTGACGGTCCCAGTGGCGCTGCTCACCGCCAGGGACCGACCACTCACGGGAAATCACGCGGCCATGCGGGATTGCCTGCGTGATGCCTGCCTGAGGGTGCTGCAGGTGGGCAGCCCGACAATTTAGCGTTCCGTTTCGCCTTTTTCGGCAACCTATTCCTCGCCGATCCATGCCCCGATCGGAACGGGACGCACAGGGGCCTGTTCACGCAGGCGCCCGGCTTCGCAGACCGAAATGCCGGCCCGTGCGGCAATCAGTTCGGCACCGGCCAGCTGACAATAGCGACCCTGGCAGCGGCCCATGCCGATGCGGGCGAGCGATTTCACCCTGTTGGCTTCCGCGCCATTGCGGGCCGCCGTCTCGCGCACCTCTCCGGCCGTGACCCCTTCGCAGCGGCAGACGATCGTTTCGTCGGGTATGGCGCGCAGCATGGCATCCGGCCAGGGAAAAGCCCGAGCCAGCGCACGGGCAAATCGCTCATAGCGCGTCAGTCGGCGCAGGTCAGGTACGAGATTCGGTGCAGGTCGCCCCATATCGGAGAGACAGGCAGCCGCCGCCACGCGCCCGGCGATCTCCGCGCCATCCGCCCCCAGGATCCGTACGCCGTCGCCGGCGAGGTAAAGTCCTTCCGCCGCGCGGCCCAGCCCGTCGGTTCGCGGCAGCCATTGCGCCCAGCCCTCGTCGTAGTCGAAGGCGCAGCCGGCAAGCCCGGCAAGCTGCGTCTCGGCACGCAGATGCCAGCCGAGGCCGACCATGTCGCAGGCGGTCACGCGGGATCTTCCTTGGGCATCGCGCCAGCGAATGCCGGTCGGGCCGCGCTCGTCGCAATCGATCCCGTCCAGGGTGACGCCGGCATGGTAGCGCCGACCGAGCCGCAGGCGCATCCGCAGGCGCATCCGCAGGCCCCTGAGGACGAGCACAGGCCGCGCCAGCATGCCCGGCAAAGCCGTCAGCTGCGCGGAGAGCGGCGCTGTGTCGAGCACGGCACAAACGTCCGCGCCCGCCTTCAGCAGCTGGCACGCCACCAGTGTCAGGAGCGGTCCGGAACCGGCAAGCACGATCTTTCGTCCGAGCGCCACGCCCTGCGCCTTCAGCGCGATCTGCGCCGCGCCCAGACTGTAGACACCGGCTGACTGCCAGCCTGGCACCGGCGCCAGCCGGTCGGTGGCACCCGTCGCCAGGATCAGGCGGTCATACGCGAAGGTCCTGCGACCGGCAGGCGTCAGGGCATGAAGCACCCCCCCCGCCACGGCAACGGCAGAGCTCAACGGATGGTAGTCGACCTGGCCCTTCGCCACCATGGCATCGAACACCGCATGCAAGGCGCGCGCCTTGCCCGCGTCCGGCCCATAGAGCTCGTCCGGCGGCCGCGTGAAGCCGAGCGGCGGACGGCGGTAGATCTGTCCACCGGCCCTTTGCCCTTCGTCGAGGACGACCGGCCGGATACCGGCGGCGACAAGCACCTCCGCGGCACGGATACCGGCCGGCCCGGCGCCAATGATCACCACTTTTGACCCCTGCTGCCCGGTCATGGCCAGCACTCCGGCGCCTCGGTCGCAAGCCGCATTCCCTCCGCGACCGGAGTGGAGCAGGCCCTGAGCCGCGTACCGTCCTCCTTCCAGACCCAGCAGTCCTGGCAGGCACCCATCAGGCAGAAGCCGGCGCGAGCCTCCGGCCCGAACTCCGAACGCCGCAGCGCCGGGGCGCAAGCCAGAATAGCCGTCAGCACCGTGTCACCGGCCAATGCTTCGCACGCGACACCATCGAGAAAGAACTGGACCCGCGTCCTCTCGATCTCCGAAAGCCGGACGATCCGTCCGTCGCCAAGGTCTTGTCGCGTATCCGGCTTCATTCGGCAGCCTGCCGGACGGCCGAAGCCGGCTCCGGCATCTCTATGAAGCGCGCCCGCACGCCCGCAAGGGCGGCCGCCACTCCGTCATGTCCGGCCCTGTCCTTCATGCGCCGGAATATCTCGGTCTTGGCGAAGAAGCGCCAGTGGATCGGAAGGCCTGCAAGGATCTCCGTCAGCAAGGCATAAGCGGCTGGCGTCCATTGCGTCTCATATCCCTCGCGTTCGGGGCCAAAATGGAAATGTCCGGCATGGGCGACGGTCAGGGAACGCAGTCGGGCCGTCGCTTCCTCGTCGATCAAACCGCCGCTGATCACGACCCCATAGTCCCGCTCGGCCGCTTCGACAGACACGTAGCCGCGCTCCACATCCCTTGCGACACGCCAGGTCTCACGCTCGAGCGGATTGCCGCGCCCGCCGCCACCCGCCGAACGGATCTCCAGCACATCGCCCGGCTGGAGGACGGCGGTGTCGATATTGCCGAGCCGCAGATAGCGATCCGTTCCGGGGTTGAGCACCATGTCGGACAGGCCTGCGGCGCGACCGCCGAGCACGCCCCATGGGCGGAAGAAGCTGCGGTCGCGATTGCGCGCCGTGATCCGACTGCCCGGCGCAAAGACCCGGAAGGCCATTTCCGTGGCAAGACCGCCACGCCAGCGTCCCGCCCCGCCGCTGTCGCGCGCCAGCCCATAGCGCAGGAACTCGATCGGCACCTCCGTCTCGGTGATTTCGATCGGCGTGTTCTTGAGGTAGGCGGCATCCGCGCCCGAGCCATTGGTGCCGTCGCGATGCGGCATGCCGCCGCCGCCGCCGACCACCGGATTGACCGCCGCCAGCACTGTGCGCCCCGTCCTCTCGTCCGTCGTCATGACGTTGACGATGCAATTGTTGCCGGCGGGCGCTGCCGGCAGACGTTCCGGGACAGCCTGGCTGAAGGCGCCGAAGATGACGGAGCGGAGCCGCGCGCAGGTGAGCGATCGCATACCGACCGCCGCCGGATGAACCGGATTGAGCACGCTGCCCTTAGGCGCGATGCAGGTGAATGGGCGCGTGAGCCCGGTATTGAGAAGGATGTTGGGGTTCAACGTGTAGAGGACGTAGTAGACGCCGACCAGCAGCATCGTATGGCGCGGGTCGTCGCCGGAGGGGACGTTGAGCGAGCCGAGCTGCGGATCGGAACCGGTGAAATCGAGAACCGCCTCGTCACCCCTGATCGTCAATGTCAGCTTCAAGCGGCATGGATTGGCTTCCACCGAATCCTCGTCCGCATAGTCGACGAACTCCCAGGTGCCGTCCGGCATCGACCGCAGGATGGAACGCGCCTGCGCCTCGGCATGATCCAGAAGCGCCTCGGCGCCTTCGAGAAAGGCCTGTTTTCCAAACTTCTTCACCATGGCGAGGATCTTGCGCTCGCCGGTGTTGAGCGCGCCGACCAGCGCCTTGATGTCGCCGAGATTGAGATCGGGCTTGCGCACATTGGTCGTCATGATGCGCAGGATGGCGTCGTCGAAAACCCCTTCCCTCACCAGCTTCATCGGCGGAAAGCGGATACCCTCCTGATGGATCTCCGTCAGGGCGCGCGACAGCGAGGCGGGCACGGCCCCACCCATGTCGGTGTTGTGGATATGCCCGCCGGTCCAGGCGATGATCTCGCCGTCATGGAAGACGGGTTTCCAGAGGTGGGTGTCCGGCGCGTGGGTCGCGACATGGCCGGAATAGGGATCGTTGGTAAACGCCACGTCGCCCGGCCGGTAGTCCCCGACCATGTCGATGACCCGCCCCCAGGTCAGTCCCGGATACCAGGTGGCCCCGAGCCCCATCGGCACACCGAAGGTCTCACCCTTGCGGTTCATCAGCATGACGGTGAAGTCTTCGGTTTCCTTGACGAAGGCCGAATGCGCCGTGCGCTGCAGCGTATAGGCCATGTTCTCGGCCGCCGCCCGCACATGGTTTGCGAAAACACGCAGGTTGGTCTGGTCGAACATGGCGTTACTCCGCAAAGGTCAGATGAATGTTCATGTGGCGGTCGACGCGCGCGTCAGTGCCGGGGGGAATGGCAAAGGTGGTGTCGTCCTGCGCCACCACGGCCGGACCGGTGAAGTGCGCGCCGGGTTGGAGCGCACCGCGGCGAAAGAGGCCGATTTCCTCGACCGCACCGCCGACATAGACGGGGATCATGCGTTCGGGCGAGGCAATGCTCGCCACCTCCTTCGCCGCCACCGAAAATTCGAGGACAGGTCCCGCACCGATCGCCGAAAGGCGCAGGTTGACGAGTTCGATCTCGCCCTCCGGATCGGAAAAGTCGTAAAGCTGCGCATGCATGGCGTGGAACGCCGTCTGCATGGCCGGGCGATTGTCGTCGTGGATCCAGGCCGGCTCGATCGGCACTTCGATCTCGAAGCTCTGCCCGAAATAGCGCATGTCGGCCGAGATCTTCAGCTCGGCCGGACCCTCGTGCCCCTGTGCGGCAAGCCAGGTTCGGCCCTCGCCGACCAGGGCGTCGAGGGCTTCACGCAGCACCGGCGCCGCCGCTTCTGCGAGGTGGACGAAGACCGTGCGAATGAAATCGCCGCGCAGATCCGCAACCAGCCCCCCCAGCGCCGAGACGACGCCGGGTCGGGGCGGCGCAATGACCCGCGCCATGCCGAACTCGCGTGCGAGGAATGCGCCCAGCATCGGACCGCCGCCGCCAAACGGCATCAGCGTGAAGTCCCGCAGATCGACGCCGGCACGCGAGGCGAGTTTTTCGACCTCGACGAACATTTCCGAGATTGCCACGTCGAGGATCGCCTGGGCCGTCGCCTCTGTCGGACGGCCGATACGGGCGGCCAGGCTGCCGACAGCCGCGCGCGCCAGGCCCACGTCGATCTGCAATTGCCCATAGGCCATCTCGCTGTGACCGAGCCAGCCGCACACCGCCATCGCATCCGTCACCGTCGGTTCGCGTCCGCCGCGGCCGTAGCACGCGGGCCCGGGTACCGAGCCCGCCGATTCCGGCCCGACGCGCAGCACGCCATGCTGATCGACGCTGGCGATCGACCCACCGCCGATGCCGATCGAGCTGACCGATACCGAGGGAATATGCAGCGGGAATTCCCCGATCAACTCGCCGGTGCCGAATTGCGGCTCGCCGTCGATGATCAATGCGAAGTCGGCGGATGTGCCGCCAATGTCGAGGGTCAACACCTGCCGTTCGCCGGCCCGCCTGGCAAGCCACGCCGCGCCGATCACGCCTGAAGCCGTGCCGGAGAGCAGCATCTGCACACAGGACCGCTTGCCCTCCGCCGCATTCATCAGCCCGCCGTTCGACTTGGTGAGAAGGGCCGGAGCCGTGACACCGCGCGATTTCAACCTGTCCTCGAGAGCGGTGAGATATCCGGCAATGCGGGGATGCACATAGCCGTTCAGGATGGTCGTCGTGGTGCGCTCGTATTCGCGGATCACAGGCCAGACCTCCGACGAGGTGAAGACGAACAGATCCGGAGCAAGCCGTTCGATCTCCTGCTTGACGGCAGCCTCCTGGACGGGGTTGCGCCAGGCATGCAGGAAGGAGACGATGATGCCGGCGGCACCCTTCGCCCGTGCGGCGACGAGGGCTTCGGCGACGGCTTCCATATCCGGAGCGCGTGCCTCGCTGCCGTCGGCCCGCAGCCGCGCCGGGATGCCGAAGACCATGTCGCGCGCAATGAGCTGATCCGGACGCGCGCAGAACAGCGAATAGACGTCCGGCATTCTCAGGCGCGCCAGTTCGATGACATCCTCGAAGCCGGAATTGGTCAGAAGCGCAAGCGAAACACCGCGTCGCTGAATGACGGTGTTGATGCCGACCGTCGTCCCATGCACGAAGCGGCTGATGGCCGCCGGGTCCAGGCCCTCCCGTTCGGCGAGGAGCGTCAGCCCGGTCATCAGTTCCGCGCCCGGATCGTCGGGCGTCGTCAGGACCTTCAGGGAGGCGACCCGGCCGGACCTCGCATCCAGCGCACGAAATCGATGAAGGTGCCGCCGATGTCGACCCCCACCTTCCAGTCCTCTCCACCGACCCACTTTGTCGCGGTTCCGCTCGTGGCGCTTGTCATGCCCATTCCTTTCGCTGTTCTTGCGCAAAGCTGGCACGGCCTGGCGGCCAAGGTCCAAGATCGAAACGGCAGCCGATCATAAGTCCCGCTTATGCATATCGCGGGATGCCCCATAGGCCGCGCTTATGGGCGGCATGCGATCCCGACTTTGACGGGCACCTGCCCGCTGGCACACAGTCCTGGAAACGTACCAGACCGGAGGAATGTCGCATGGACGTGATCGTGCTTGGCGGCGGACTGATGGGGACCGCCTCGGCCTATTTTCTCGCACGGCGCGGGTTGAAGGTGACCCTTGTCGAGCGTAACCGCGTCGGTAGCGGCGCGACCGTCGCGTCCTTCGGCAATATCCGCCGGAGCGGCCGCTATCTGCCGCAGCTTCCGCTGGCGCATCGCTCGCTGTCTCTGTGGCGCGAGGCCGAAGCGATGCTGGGGCAGGATGTCGAGTTTCGCCCGACCGGCCACCTGCGTCTCGTCTTCGGCGAAACGGGGCTGGCAGCGATGCGCGCGTTCATCGAGGCCGCAAGGCCCTGGGGACTGGCCCTCGACGAGCTGGATATGCGCGACGTCCGCGGACGCTTTCCAGGCGTCGGCCCCGGTGCGATCGCGCCTCCTTCTCGCCCGACGACGGCAGCGGCAACCCCCGGCTGATCGCGCCAGCCTTTGCCGCGGCCGCAGCTCGCCTCGGCGCCAGGATTGTCGAACAGGCCGAGGTCGGTGCCATCAAGAGGACGGAGTTCGGATTCGAGGTGGAAACCTCCGGGGGCCTGATCGGCGGGGACGTCCTGCTCAACACCGCAGGCGCCTGGGGTGCGCGGGTCGCCGCCTGGTTCGGCGAAACTGTGCCGATCGAGGCACGCGGTCCGCAAATGGGCGTCACGGAACCGCTGCCATACCGCATCCAGCCGGTCGTCGGCGTCTGGGGCGGAGACGGCACCGAAGGCTATTTGCGGCAGGTCGAGCGCGGCAATATCGTGTTCGGCGGCGGGGTCGAACGCACGCAGGTTGCGCTCGACCCCGGGCACGCAAAGGCCGATCCGGCCAGCCTGTCGCAACAGCTTCGCATGCTCCTGCCGCTGCTGCCCGCACTGGCGAAGGCTTCCGTCATCCGCACCTGGTCCGGTTGCGAGGGCTATGTCGCCGATGGCCTGCCCGTGATGGGACAATCAGCGACCACACCCGGCCTCTTCCACGCCTTCGGCTTCTCCGGACACGGTTTCCAGCTCGGCCCCGGCGTCGGCGACGTGATGGCCGAGCTTATCGCCACGGGGCGAACCGAAACGCCACTGCACGATTTCCGCATCGGGCGCTTTGTCAGCCCAAACGAGGAATCGGTTCCCAACATCGCCGCGACACGGGAGATGAATGAAGGGATTGAAGAGATGACCGCTATCCCCCGTGGCCGGTCGACCTAGCTCTTCATGAGCTTGAGCTGTGGCATCAACAATCCCTGGGCCGGTCGAGACGCGGTCCAGGGACGCCTCCCCACGGTCCCCAAACCGTGCGTGACGTTCCGGCCACCCACATCCTGAAACAGACTGGAGCCTATGAGCCGGCAAGCCATGCGATCCAGGACACGCCGCATATCGTGCAGCAGTACGACGGCCGGTTCCTGCCGCTGGACGAGGAGCCGCTTCGACATGTTGCGGTCATTTGAGCAACGGGAGTGCCGGCCTTAATCGTCGAGCACCGAGGATACGGCTTCGTTGCGATAGGTGGTGAGTTCATCGAGCAGTTCGAGCAAGATGTCCATCCGCTCGCGTCCGAAGCGGGTTTCGAGATCCTGGTAGATCTTGCGACTGTCGGGCATCACGGCGCGGATGATCGTCTCGCCTGCGGGTGCGATCCGCAGGAGGACACGGCGTCCGTCGGACTTGTCCTTATGCTTGGAGATGAAGCCGCGTTCCTCCAGGGAGCGGATCATCCGCGTGAGGCTGGGGGCGAGGATGAAGGCGCGTTCGGCGACTTCCGAGGCATCCAGGGTTCCGGCTTCATAAAGGACGCGAATTACCCGCCATTGCTGCTCCGTGACGTCGTGCTTCGCCAGCATCGGGCGGAAATGGCTCATCACGGCTTCGCGGGCACGCAGGAGCGTGATCGGCAGTGATCGGCGCGTCGAGCGCAGTGCGGTCACGCCTTCCATCGATTCTGCATCCTCTGTCAGAGGTCCGTCAGCCATGCCAGTCCGCTCTTTGCTGATGCCCTAAGCAGGTTCATTGTTCTATTCTGCCCAAGTTCGCAAGACCTTCCGTCATGCTGGCCGCTGCTTCTTTCGGCTGAGGGGCGAACCGGTCCGTTCGCTCGTCCGTGGGGTCGGTCGCGCGGACCGCTTCGTCTGCCGCCGAACACATGGCGGCACGCCATGCAGCGGCCGGCTGGGTGGAACTCGCCTCCGGCAACCATGCGCCGGCGGAGGCCGTCGTCTCCCTCGACTGCCGCCTGAGACAGGCGTTCCTCATCGGGTGCACAACATCCTGATCGGAGAGGTGCCGGACATCCCTGCCCGGCGGGGCGGCAATGCGGCGCTCCATTTCTACTGCAGCTTCTTCAACGTGTCCTCGCCTTCCGTTTCACTCGGCGGCGGAAAAAACGCCGTCGACGCTTGACAGGTCAGCCAATATATTTAACATGCTAAGTATATTGGCGGGAGGCCAATCGGCTCGGCATGCCGGCCAAGATGCCGCTCAGCGTGGAGGAAACATGCCGCATTTCGTCTTCGAATACTCGTCGAACCTCGACGGCAAGGTGGATTTCGACACCCTGTGCGGGCGCATTCTCGATACGATTCTCGAGAGCGGCCTGTTCGAGATCGGTGCCGTGCGGGTGCGCGCGGTACGGTGCGAGGCCTATGCCATTGCCGACCGGCTGCCGGAGAACGCCTTCATCGACATGTCGCTACGCATGGGGGTTGGCCGCAGTACCGAAGACCGAAAGCGTCTCGGCGATCGGATCTTTGCCGTGGTGACGGAGCATCTGTCGATGCTGTTCGCCACGCCGCATTTCGCGCTGACGCTGGAAATCCGCGAGATCGATCCGGATCTCAGCTGGAAGAAGAACGCCATCCATCCGCGGCTGCGACAAATGCCCGGATAAGGGCCGCGCCAGGCGAGACGATATCACGACCGACACAGAAGGATGCAGGCCACGACCGGCTGCCTGGCCATCCTGAACCGAACGAGAATATGGAGATAGCGTGTCCAAGCTAGAGGAAAACATCAAGAAGGCTGAAGGCTACTGCTCGCTTTGCACAACAGGGTGTCTGAACCACATCAACGGCGAGGCCATTGCCGCGCTCGACGGCACGACCTTCGAGACGATCTCGCCGGTGGACCTGATGCCGCTCGGTCGCGTGGCGCATGGCAAGTCCGCCGATATCGACCTGGCCGCCAAGGCGGCCCGCGCCGCCTTCCCGGCCTGGGCCGCCATGGCTGGCGATGCCCGCAAGAAGCTGTTGCACAAGATTGCCGACGCGATCGAGGCACGCGCCGAGGAAATTGCCTTCGTCGAAGCGATGGACACCGGGCAGTCGCTGAAGTTCATGGCAAAGGCGGCGCTTCGCGGAGCGGAAAACTTCCGCTTCTTTGCCGACCGTGCTCCGGAAGCGCGGGACGGCAAGAGCATCCGCGCGCCCGGCCAGGTGAACGTCACCACCCGCACGCCGATCGGTCCCGTCGGCATCATCACGCCGTGGAACACGCCGTTCATGCTGTCCACCTGGAAGATCGCGCCGGCGCTCGCCGCCGGCTGCACCATCGTGCACAAGCCGGCCGAGTTCTCGCCGCTGACGGCACGTCTCCTGGTCGAGATCGCCGAAGAGGCCGGACTACCGAAGGGCGTGTGGAACCTCGTCAATGGTCTGGGCGAAGATGCCGGCAAGGCACTGACCGAACATCCGCTGATCAAGGCCATCGGCTTCGTCGGTGAAAGCCGTACCGGCTCGATGATCATGAAGCAGGGTGCCGATACGCTGAAGCGCGTTCACTTCGAACTGGGCGGCAAGAACCCGGTAATCGTCTTCGCCGATGCCGACCTGGAGCGCGCCGCCGATGCTGCGGTGTTCATGATCTACTCGCTGAACGGCGAGCGCTGCACCTCGTCCTCGCGCCTTCTGGTCGAGTCGAGCGTCTATGACAGGTTCACCACACTGGTGGCGGAAAAGGCCAAGCGCATCAAGGTTGGCCATCCGCTCGATCCGGAAACGGTGATCGGTCCGCTCGTTCACCCCGTGCACGAGAAGAAGGTGCTGGACTATATCGCGATCGGCAAGTCCGAGGGCGCGACGATCGCCGCTGGCGGGGCCAAATTCGACGGCCCGGGCGGCGGGTGCTACGTCTCTCCGACGCTGTTTACCGGCGCCAACAACCACATGCGGATTGCCCAGGAGGAAATCTTCGGGCCGGTGCTGACGGCCATCCCTTTCACCGACGAGGCCGAGGCGCTGACCATCGCCAACGATGTTCAATATGGCCTCACCGGTTATCTGTGGACCTCCGACGTCACCCGCGCCTTCCGCTTCACCGACCAGCTGGAAGCCGGAATGATCTGGGTGAATTCGGAAAATGTCCGCCACCTCCCGACACCGTTCGGCGGCGTGAAGAATTCCGGCATCGGCCGCGATGGCGGCGACTGGTCCTTCGATTTCTATATGGAAACGAAGAACGTCGCCTTTGCCACCACGCCGCACGCCATCCAGAAGCTCGGCGGCTGATCGTCCCACAGAACAAATTGGCGTGTCCGCGTGCAGGGACACCGACAGACGGAGGAGAACATCATGGCACTACCGCAACCCAATCTGTACCCGCCCTTCAACATCGTGCGCCTCAGCCACGTGGAGTTCGGCGTCACGGACCTTGCCAAGTCGCGCGCGTTTTATGTCGATACCCTCGGGCTGCAGATGACGGACGAGACGTCCGATGTGATCTACCTGCGGGCCATGGAAGAGCGCGGGCATCATTGCATCGTGCTGCGCAAGTCGGAGGTGCCGGAAGCGCGCGACCTCGGC
Organism: Rhizobium sp.; assembly: GCA_020621905.1. Lineage (GTDB taxonomy): Bacteria > Pseudomonadota > Alphaproteobacteria > Rhizobiales > Rhizobiaceae > Allorhizobium. Next base: position 7,252 of record JAHRYZ010000053.1, on the reverse strand, counting down.
TTCAAGGTCTATGACGACGAGGAACTTGAGAAGGCAGCGCATTTCTTCAAGGGCAAGGGTCTCCCGGTGGAGTGGGTGGAGCGCCCCTACCAGGCGCGGACTTTCCGCACCCGCGACCCGCATGGCATTCCGCTGGAATTCTATGCCCGCATGGATCGCCTGCCGCCGATCCACCAGCAATATGCCCTTTACCGGGGCGTGAAGCCGTTGCGCATCGACCATTTCAACTGCTTCTCGTCGAATGTCGATGAATCGGTCACCTTCTACAACGAGATCGGCTTTCGCGTGACCGAATACACGGCCGAGGAGGAAACGGGTCGACTCTGGGCCGCCTGGACGCACCGCAAGGGCGGCGTTCATGACATCGCCTTCACCAACGGCACGGGCCCGCGCCTGCACCACACGGCCTTCTGGGTCCCCACCCCGCTCAACATCATCGATCTGCTCGACCTGATGGCGACGACCGGCTGGGTCAAGAACATTGAGCGCGGTCCTGGCCGTCATGGCATTTCGAACGCCTTTTTCCTCTACATCCTCGATCCCGACGGCCATCGCATCGAAATCTACTGCTCGGACTACCAGACGGTCGATCCCGACCTGGAGCCGATCAAATGGGATCTCAGGGATCCGCAGCGCCAGACGCTGTGGGGTGCGCCGGCCCCGCGTTCGTGGTTCGAGCACGGCAGCTTGTTTGCCGGCACACCCTTGCGGGATTCCGATCTCAAGGGGCAGCCGATCATCGCGCCGTGACTGCAACTGACCGATGACGGAGGGGGATGCTGTTTCGCCTTCCTTCCCAATCCACATTTCCGAGCCACGGATGAAGCCGATGACCTGAGCGACCCCAGCGCGCCGTAGCGCACGCGGGCGGCGACTGGATCGCAGCCGATCCGGTCCGCTGTCGCGTCGCCAATCCGGCGACCGGCGGTTCATCGGCCACGTGCCGAAGCTCGGCGCAACTGAAGACGGATCGCCATTGCAGCCGCGCAGGCGGCACAAGCGGAATGGGCGGCTCGCACCGCCAGGGAGCGCGCCGGCATTCTGCGCACCTGGTTCAACCTGATGACGGAAAACCAGGAGGACCGCGTGGCGGAGGCGCTGGAATACGGCATCGATGATTACATCGAGATCAAATATGTCTGCCCCGACGTCATCCAGTAAAGGAGCCCAAAAATGACCCATCCCAAGTTCGCCAGTTTTTCGACGTCGAAGCGGAAGGGCTACGGCCTGATCGTCGGCGACGGCGTGATCGACCTGTCCGTCCGGTTGGGGGCGAAGTACCCGACCTTGCGCGAAGTGGTGGAGGCCAATGCCTTCGCCGAGTTGCTCGACGCGGTCTCAGGCCATCAGCCGGACTTTTCGGTGAGCGAGATCACCTACGAGATCCCAATTCCGGCACCGGAAAAACTGATCTGCGTCGGGGTGAATTTTCCCGACCGCAACGAGGAATACAAGGATGGGCAGGCCGCACCGACGAACCCGTCGCTGTTCATCCGGTTCCCCCGTTCCTTCACCGGGCATGACCGGCCGCTGATCCGGCCGCCGGAAAGTGTCCAGCTCGATTACGAGGGCGAAATCGCCATCGTCATCGGCAAGGGCGGCCGGCGTATTCCGGAAGCGGAGGCCCTCACGCATATCGCCGCACTGACGCTGTCTAACGAAGGCACGCTGCGCGACTGGGTCCGCCACGCGAAGTTCAATGTCACGCAGGGCAAGAATTTCGATGCATCCGGTTCGATCGGCCCCTGGCTGGTGCCCTTCACCGACGAAAGCCAGCTTGCCGACATCAAGCTCGAGACCCGCGTCAACGGCGAGGTGCGCCAGAGCGATCGCACGAGCCGGATGATCTTCTCCTTCGCCAAGATCATCAACTACATCTCGACCTTCACGACCCTGGTGCCCGGCGACGTCATCGTCTGCGGAACGCCGACGGGGGCCGGCGCCCGCTTCGATCCACCGATCTGGCTGAAGCCGGGCGATGTGGTCGAGGTCGAGGCCGACGGCATCGGCCTGTTGCGCAACACCATTGCCGACGAGGTATTGTGACATGCTGACCCAGAAGCAAATCGAAGCGGCGGCCCTGGCTCTGGACGAAGCAGAGCGCAGCCGTGTGCAGACCGGCCTCCTGTCTCTGAAGCACCCCGACATCGGCATGGATGATGCCTACGATCCAGGGTGCGTGGGTGAAGAAGAAGATCGCTGCCGGCCGCAAGGTCATCGGCTGGAAGATCGGGCTCACCTCCAAGGCCATGCAATATGCCTTGAACATCGACATCCCGGATTCCGGCGTGCTGTTCGACGACATGGTGTTTGACGATGGCGCTACAGTGCCAAAGCACCGTTTCATCCAGCCGCGCATCGAGGCCGAAATCGCCTTCGTGATGAAGGCGCCGCTGAAGGGTCCGGGGATAACCGTCTTCGACGTGCTGAACGCCACCGATTATGTGACTCCGGCGCTCGAAATCCTCGACACCCGCATCTTGCGGATCGACCCTGAGACGAGAAAGACGCGCACCATCTTCGACACGATTTCCGACAATGCCGCCAATGCCGGCATCGTCACCGGCGGCCGGGCGGTGCGCCCCGACCAGATCGACATGCGCTGGATGGGCGCCATCGTCTCACGCAATGCCGAGGTCGAGGAAACCGGACTCGGCGCCGGTGTGCTCAACCAGCCGGCGCGCGGCGTCGCCTGGCTCGCCAACCGGCTTGCACAGTATGGCGATGGGATCGAGGCGGGGCAAGTGGTTCTGGCCGGCTCCTTCATCCGCCCGATAGAAGCTCGTCATGGGGACACGATCGTCGGGGATTTTGGTCCCTACGGCTCCGTCAGCCTGTTTTTCGAATAGGGGAAAGGACCCGGCGATGCCCGCACCGCAAAACACCTTCAAGCTGGCGCTCCGGGAAAGGCGGACGCAGATCGGTTTCTGGCAGGCGCTGGCCAATCCCTATACGGTCGAGATCTCGGCGGAGGCCGGTTACGACTGGCTGCTGCTCGATGCCGAACACGCACCGAACGACATTCCGCTGCTCGTGGCGCAGTTGCAGGCGATGAAGGGATCTCAAAGCCACCCGATCATCCGGCCGCCGATCGGCGAGACCTGGATCATCAAGCAGTTGCTGGACATTGGCGCGCAGACGCTGCTGATCCCCATGGTGGAAAGCGGCGCCCAGGCGGCGGATCTGGTCAAGGCGACGCGCTATCCGCCGCATGGCGTAAGGGGCGTGGGAGCTGCCCTCGCCCGTGCTTCGCGCTTCAACCGCATCCCCGATTACCTGCAGACGGCCAATGACGAGATCTGCCTCCTTTTGCAGGTCGAAAGCCGGGCCGGTCTTGCTGCCCTGGACGACATCGCCGCGACCGAGGGCGTCGACGGGGTGTTCATCGGTCCGGCAGACCTTGCCGCCGACATGGGATATCTCGGCAAACTCGGAGCGCCTGAGGTACAGGCCGAAGTCGAACGGGCCCTGGTGAAGATCCAGGCGCATGGCAAGGCAGCCGGCATCCTCATCGGTGATCTGGCGCTGGCCAGGCGCTATGTGGAACTCGGCGCAACCTTCGTCGCCATCGGCAACGACGTCACACTTTTTGCCAACGCCACGAGCAAGCTGCTGGCCGATTTCAAGGCGGTGGAACCGGCCAAGGGAGCCGGTGAAGCCAAGGTTTACTGAGCGATTTCACCCTTCTATGGGCATTCCGATTCGCGGATCGCCTCTCGTCCGATCCGCGCTTTTCATCGGACGAGCGCGGACCAGCTGCATGGATCATGCAGCGGACTATCGAGGTCAGGCCGCGAGCGGAAATACGGCGTTGACCTGGCCGGTCCCCGAGGATGTGAAATAATTGGTGAGGATTTCCGCCCGACCCGGATATTGGTCGCTGCCCAGGAGGCCGAACAGCATGGCCGTGTCGTGCATCAAGCCTTCGCCGTGGCAGAGCTTCGAATAGAGCGGCAACATCTGGACGAATTCGGCATTGCGTCCTTCGCGCCAGAGGTCGATGACGCGCAGGTCGACCTGCTTGTAGAATTCGTCCGAGATCGTGTGAATGCCGGCCGGGGCCGCGTTGTTGTCATGGATGCGATGGGAGAGCGACCCGCTGGCAAGAACGGCAACCTTGTGGTCACTGGCCTCGATCACCTTGCGGACGGCCTGCCCGATGCGGAGACTTTCGCTCATCTCGTGCCACGGGCACCAGGCAGCGATGGACAAGACCCGGAAACGGCCATCGGCGTTGATGTAGCGCATCGGAACCAGCGTCCCGTATTCCAGGTCCAGCGTATCGACATGATGCGACATCATGCGGATTCCGTCCGCAGAGACGACGCGGGCAATCTCGTCGCCCAGCTCCGGCGCGCCGCGGTAGTCGTATTCCAGGTTCTGGATGAAATGCGGAAACTCGTTACTGGTGTAGATGCCCTTGTAACGGGTCCGCGCATTGATGTGATAGGCGGTATTGACCAGCCAGTGCGTGTCGAAGACGACGATGGTGTCGACACCAAGCGCATCACAACGGCGGCCGATCTCCTTCAGGCCGTCGATCGCCTCCTGACGACAGCCGTGGTTCGGCCCTGGTGCTTCGGAAATGAACATCGACGGTACATGCGTAATCTTTGCAGCAAGCGACAACTCACCCATGGCTGCATCCTCCCCAATTTTCGGCCGTTGGGCGACCACTCCCCGGATCGCGACACGCCGACCCTCGCCTGAGAGGAGAGCGGGTGCCTTGATTCAGATCAATTATTGAACATGTTAATTACAATTGCGGTGCTCTGGGTCGCCGGGTTTGACGGCCCATGGACGGGCCGGATCTTCAGTGGTCAGAGCTGGAACCATGCCGTCTTCAGGTCGGTGTATTTTTCCAGCGCATGCAACGACTTGTCGTGGCCGTTGCCGGATTGCTTGACACCTCCCAGCGGCACGGTGATGTCCGAGCCGCCATAGGTGTTGACGTGCACGACGCCAGCCTTGATGCCGCGTACCATGTGGTGCGCGCGGGACAGGTTCGAGGTCCAGACGGCGGATCCCAGACCGTAATCGGTCGCATTCGCGATCTGCAATGCCTCGGCTTCGGTCTCGAAGGGAATGATCGAGAGGATCGGGCCGAACACTTCCTCGCGGGCGAGCGTCAGTTGCGAGAGACAAGGGATCGCCGACCTTGATGGCGGCCGCGAGGGGGGATCACGCGTCCGTCGCAGAACCAAGGCACCTTTGGATTCGGCGAGGGGTTGGTATCCCGCAAAGAAAGCGCTCTGATTTTTGTCGTCCCGTGTCTGCTTTTGGGCCATCAAGAGCTACGGCCAAACGGCTCTCTTGCGGGGGCGCAAAGCGCAAATCATTTCCGAAACGAACACAACGCGGCCTTGCCAGCCCCAGTTCACTGCGGTCGCGTCCGGCAGGTTGCGAAAATCCGCCCGCAGAAATCAGAAGGACCGTATAATTCTCGAAACCTCCTGAAGTTTAAGAAATGCTTCGTAACGCCGTTCGTGAGTTCCAGCCACTTCACGGCCACACGGCGCATACTGAGCGGCAATATTGGAAAGCGCCCCCATAGCGTCACGAACTTCGGAAAAAGCACCGGCGGCGACGCTGCCGAGGATCGCCGAGCCGAGCAGCACCGGTTCCTCCGCAAGGGTCGCCACGACCGGCTTGCCGCACGCATCGGCCAGGATCTGACGGACCAGAGGGCTCGCACCCGCACCACCGCTGATCACGACACGCTCCACCGAAGCACCGGATCTCGCCTGGGTCTCGATGATCTGGCGCAAGCCGTAGCCGATGCCGCAAAGGCCGGCGATGTAAAGCGCGACCAGATTGCCGAAGTCCCGCTCCATCCCGAGGCCCGCGATGACCGCGCGGGCGTGGGGATCGGCGAAGGGCGCGCGGTTACCGAGGAATTCGGGCACTACATGCAACCCGGTGGCAAGCTCGACCGCCTCTGAAGCAGTCGTGACCTTCTCGGCGGCCCGTTCCGCCATATAGGCGGGCAGTGACTTGCCCTCCCCGCGTGCTCGCGCTGCCGCGTCTGCCGCAGCGGGATGGAACGAGAGCAATTGGTCGATCGCTGCGCCTGCCGCGCTCTGGCCACCCTCGTTGAGCCACATTCCCGGAACCATGGCCGAATAGTAGGGTCCCCAGACACCGGGCACGAAGACCGGCTCCGCCGTCGACGTCATGGTGCAGGAGGAGGTGCCGAAGACGTAAGCGAGGTTCTCGGCGGGCTTGCCGCCGATGCCGACCGTGCCGATCCCGCCCGCATGGGCGTCGATCATGCCGGCGGCGACCGCGGTTCCCGGCTTGAGGCCCATAGCATCAGCGGCTTCTTGCGTCAGACCTTGGCCAAGACGGGTGCCCGGCTCGACGATGTTGGTGCCGATGCGTGCGAAGCCTTCGTTGACCAGTTCATTCAGCCCGATCTTCTCGAAGTAACTCGCATCCCAGCGCGCCTCATGGGCGAGGTAGGTCCACTTGCATGTGACAGTGCAGGTCGAGCGGGAGAGATCGCCTGTCGATTTCCAGGTGAGGAAATCGGCGAGGTCGAAGAATTGCCAAGCGGCGGTGAAGGTCGCCGGGCGGTTTTCCTTCAACCACAGGATCTTTGGCGTTTCCATCTCCGGGGAGATGCGACCGCCGACATAACGCAGCACGTCATGGCCCATGGTGTTGATATGCTCGGCCTGGGCGACGGCGCGGTGGTCCATCCAGACGATGATGTCGCGTTCAGCCTCTTCCGACGGACCCACCGCGAGCGGCTTTCCGCCCTCGCCCAGCACGACCAGCGAGCATGTCGCGTCGAAACCCAGTCCCACGACATGCGCCGGATCGACACCGGCGGACGCGACCGCTTCACGAATGATGGTGCAGACCGCGTTCCAGATCTCTGTGCTCGACTGCTCGACGATCGAGCCCACCTCGCGGAAGAGCGAGATATCGCGCTTGGCCACCGACATCATATGGCCCTTGAGGTCGAAGACACCCGCACGCGCACTGCCCGTTCCGACATCAATGCCGATGACGTAACGCGGGGCGCCCTCGGGCGAGATCTGTGCTGGGGTCATGGTCTTCTGCTCTGCTGTCGGCTTTTGATGGGGCTGCCCGGGGTCCGGCCCGCGTCAGAGATCGACGCTGTTGGGCAGGATCACGAGATCGCGGATGGTGACGTTGCGCGGCCTGGACAGCATGAAGAGGACTGCATCTGCCACTTCCTTCGGCTGCATCAGGCTGCCATTGGCAAGCGCTTCTTCCATCTTGG
>JAHRYZ010000052.1 GCA_020621905.1 Rhizobium sp. | reverse complement strand
TCTGCGAGGTCAAGAAGGCCGAGATCGGCAAGGGCGCCAAGGTCAACCACCTGACCTATATCGGCGACGCCATCATCGGCGCCAACGCCAATATCGGCGCGGGCACCATCACCTGCAATTATGACGGGGTGAACAAGCATGAGACGCGGATCGGGGAAGGTGCCTTCATCGGTTCCAACAGCGCGCTGGTCGCGCCCGTCTCGGTCGGCGCCGGCGCCTTCGTCGCTTCCGGCAGCGTCATAACCGAGGACGTGCCCGCCGACGCGCTTGCGCTCGGCCGCGCCCGGCAGGAAATCAAGCCGGAACGGGCCAAGGCCATCCGCGCGCGCAACGAGGCGCTGAAGGCCTCCCGCAGCGCGAAGGCTTGATTGCTGCGACTGCGTAACGTTGCGAAACCGAATGTGACCGGTGGGCGGATTGCGCAAATCGGCAAAACCATTAGGACTGGCCCCCAGGATGAAGCCAGACGGAGAAGTGTATGTGCGGCATTGTCGGTATTGTCGGGAATCAACAGGTCGCGGGGCGTCTCGTCGATGCGCTGAAGCGGCTCGAATATCGCGGTTATGATTCCGCCGGCGTCGCCACCATCGACAATGGCGTGATGGATCGCCGCCGCGCCGAGGGCAAGCTGTTCAACCTCGAGAAGAAGCTCGATTCCGAGCCGCTGTCCGGCACGATTGGCATCGCCCACACCCGCTGGGCCACCCATGGCGTGCCGAACGAGACCAATGCCCATCCGCATTTCGTCGATGGCGTGGCCGTCGTCCACAACGGCATCATCGAGAACTTCTCCGAGCTGCGCGACGAGCTGACGGCGGAAGGCGCGGTCTTCACCACCCAGACCGACACCGAGATCGTCGCCCAGCTGATCGCCAAGTACCGCCGCAAGGGCCTCGGCAACCGCGCCGCCATGCTGGCCATGCTGAACCACGTCAAGGGCGCCTATGCGCTGGTGGTGATGTTCGCCGACGATCCGGACACGATCATGGCTGCCCGCTTCGGACCGCCGCTCGCCGTCGGTTTCGGCAAGGGCGAGATGTTCCTCGGCTCGGACGCGATCGCGCTGGCGCCGTTCACCAACGAAATCGCCTATCTGGTCGACGGCGACTGCGCCATCCTTCATCGAAACGGCGCGGAGATCATCGATTTCTCCGGCAATCCGGTCGAGCGCGCACACCAGATCTCCCAGGCGACCGCCTTCGTCGTCGACAAGGGCAATCACCGCCATTTCATGGAAAAGGAAATTTACGAGCAGCCGGAGGTCATCTCGCACGCTCTCTCGCACTATGTCGATTTCCACAGCCACTCGGTAAAGCCGGTCGACGAAGCGATCGACTTCAAGTCGCTCCGCGGCCTTGCCATCTCCGCCTGCGGCACGGCCTATCTCGCCGGCCTGGTCGGCAAATACTGGTTCGAGCGCTATGCCCGCCTGCCGGTCGAGATCGACGTCGCGTCCGAGTTCCGCTACCGCGAAATGCCTCTGTCGAAGGACCAGGCGGCGCTGTTCATCTCGCAGTCGGGCGAGACCGCCGACACGTTGGCCTCGCTGCGCTACTGCCATGACGAAGGCCTGAAGATCGGCGCCATCGTCAACGTCAAGGAATCGACCATCGGCCGCGAGGCCGATGCCATCTTCCCGATCCTCGCCGGACCGGAGATCGGCGTTGCCTCGACCAAGGCGTTCACCTGCCAGCTTGCCGTTCTCGCTTCGCTGGCGATCGCCGCCGGCAAGGCGCGCGGTACGGTTTCGGCCGACGAGGAAAAGCAGCTGGTGAAGAGCCTGGCGGAAATGCCGCGCATCATGAGCCAGGTGCTGAATGCCATCCAGCCGCAGATGGAAGCGCTGGCGCGCGACCTGTCGAAATACAAGGACGTGCTCTATCTCGGCCGCGGCACCAGCTATCCGCTGGCCATGGAAGGCGCGCTCAAGCTCAAGGAAATCTCCTATATCCACGCCGAAGGCTATGCCGCGGGCGAACTGAAGCACGGCCCGATCGCGCTGATCGACGAAAACATGCCGGTCATCGTCATTGCCCCGCACGACCGATTCTTCGAAAAGACCGTGTCGAACATGCAGGAAGTGGCGGCCCGTGGCGGCCGGATCATCTTCAGCACCGACGACAAGGGTGCCGCCGCCTCCAAGCTGGAGACGATGGCGACCATCGTCCTGCCGAATGTCGCAGAAATCATCGCGCCGATGGTGTTCTCGCTGCCGATCCAGCTGCTCGCCTACCACACCGCCGTCTTCATGGGCACCGACGTCGACCAACCGCGCAATCTGGCAACGTCGGTGACCGTCGAATGAGGATCCGGCCGGAAGCGCCTGGTGACGAAGCCGCCATCGGCGCGCTCACCGCGGCTGCCTTTGCCGGCCATCCCTACAGCGACGGCTCGGAGCCGCTGATCATCGAGCGCCTGCGGCGCCTCGACAAGCTCACGCTTTCGCTGGTCGCCGAGGATGAAGGCCAGATCGTCGGCCATGTCGCCTTCTCGCCGGTGACGCTGTCGGGCGGCGAGGGTGGCTGGTACGGTGTCGGGCCTATTTCGGTGGCACCCGGGCGGCAGAGGAGCGGAATCGGCTCGAAGCTCATGCGCGAGGGCCTGGCAAGACTCGAGGCGCAAGGCGCTTCGGGCTTCGCCTTGGTCGGCGATCCGGCCTACTACAACCGGTTCGGTTTCACCGCCCGGCCGGAGCTGACGACGTCCGGAGTTCCGCCCGAATTTTTCCTCGTCCTGCCCTTGCACGGCGAAGTTCCGTCGGGCATGGTCGCCTTCCATCCGGCTTTCTTCGGCGATGCAGCATAACGGCGAGACGATGAACGACAGCCCCGAGCGAATTTCGCTGGCGACGCGCATCCGCAACAATTTCCTCACGGGATTGATCATCTGCGCACCGGTCGCCATCACCATCTGGCTGACCTGGTCCTTCATCGACTGGGCCGACAGCTGCGTGAAGCCGTATATCCCCAGCCGCTACAATCCGAGAGCTATCTCCAGTTCGCCATTCCCGGATTCGGCCTGCTGATCGCGGTGACGACGATCACGCTGATCGGCTTTCTCGGCAAGAACCTGATCGGCCGCTCGATCGTCGATTTCGGCGAGCGCATCTTCCACCGCACGCCGCTGGTGCGCACGCTCTACAAGAGCCTCAAGCAGATCTTCGAATCGGTGCTGAAGGACCAGTCCTCCTCCTTCAAGAAGGTCGGGCTGATGGAATTTCCGTCGCCCGGCGTCTGGGCACTGGTGTTCATCGCCACGGAGGCCAAGGGCGAGATCGCCGCAAAGCTCAACGAGGACGGCGTCGAGATGGTCGCGGTCTTTCTGCCGCCGACACCCGTTCCGACGGCCGGCTTCCTGCTCTTCGTGCCACGCGACAAGCTGAAGGTGCTCGACATGAGCCCCGAGGAAGCGGCCAAGATGCTGTTTTCCGGCGGTCTCGTCATGCCCGACTACAAGCCGCCGGCCCTTCCCGACGCCACCGTCTGACGGTTTCCGCGAAGTCACCCGGCCCGGAGGAAGCGGATCGCCTCGTCGCGGCGATGCAGGTAGAGCAGCGTCCGGACCGCCTCGCCACGCGGACTCATCAGGTCCGGATCGCGATCCAGCAGATAGGATGCGTCCTTGCGGGCGATTTCCAGGAGATCGGCGTGCGCCTCAAGGCTGGCGATGCGGAAACCGGGCGTGCCGGACTGGCGCGTGCCGAGCAGTTCGCCTTCGCCGCGCAGCTTCAGGTCCTCCTCGGCGATCAGGAAGCCGTCCTCGCTGTCGCGCAGGATCGACAGGCGCGCCTTGCCGGTTTCGCCGAGCGGTCCCTTGTAGAGCAGGATGCAGCTTGAGGCCTCATCGCCGCGCCCGACCCGGCCGCGTAGCTGGTGCAGCTGGGCGAGGCCGAATCGCTCGGCATGCTCGATCACCATGATCGTCGCGTCCGGCACGTCGACGCCGACCTCGACCACGGTCGTCGCCACCAGCAAGCGTGTCTCGCCGTTCTTGAAGGCGAGCATGGCCGCATCCTTTTCCGGCCCGCTCATCCGTCCGTGCACGAGACCGATCGGCGCACCGATCGCCTTTTCGAGAACGGCAAAGCGCTCCTCGGCCGACATCAGCTCGGATACGTCGGATTCCTCGACCAGCGGGCAGATCCAGTAGGCCTTCTTGCCGTCGGCGACGGCGGCACGCAGCCGCTCGACGATCTCGCCGGTGCGCTCGCTCGGCACCGTCACCGTCTGGATCGGCTTTCGCCCAGCCGGTTTTTCGGTGAGCTTGGAGACGTCCATGTCGCCGAAGGCGGCAAGCACCAGCGTGCGCGGGATGGGTGTGGCCGTCATCACCAGCATGTGCGGGGAGATGCCCTTGGCGGTCAGCCGGAGACGCTGGTGCACGCCGAAACGGTGCTGCTCGTCGACCACGGCCAGCATCAGGTTCCTGTAGTTCACCGTGTCCTGGAACAGCGCATGGGTGCCGATGACGATCTGTGCCTCGCCGGATGCGATCCGTTCGGAGATCGCCTCGCGCTCCTTGCCCTTGGTGCGGCCCGTCAGCACCTCGACCCTGAGGCCGGCGCTCGCGGCAAATTTCGAGATCGTCGCGTAATGCTGGCGCGCCAGGATTTCGGTCGGCGCCATCAGCACGGCCTGGCCACCGCTTTCGACGGCGGCAGCCATGGCAAGCAGGGCGACCAGTGTCTTGCCGGCCCTGACATCCCCTTGCAGCAGCGCAGCATGCGGGTGTCCGAGGACATGTCCTTCAGGATGTCGGCGACCGCCAGCGTCTGGCTCCGGTCGGCGAGAAGGCAGGGCGGCGAGGATCTTGCCCGAAATCGCCGGTCGCCCTGACCGGCGTGCCCGGCACCTGCGCAGCTTCTGCCGCACCAGGGCTAGCGACACTGGCCGGCGAGGAATTCGTCATAGGCGAGCCGGCGCCGCGCCGGGGCCTGCGGATCGACATCCTTTCGTCGCGCGGATGGTGCAGGTCGATCGAAACTCTGGCGGATGCCCGAAAACCCTGTCGGGTGACGAGCGCCGGATCCGCCCATTCGGGCAATTCCGGCACGCGCTCCACCGCATGCTCGATCCGCTTGCGCAGCACCTTGGGCGAAAGCCCGGCGGTGAGCGGATAGACCGGCTCGACCAGCGGCATGTTCTCCGCCCGCTCGCCTTCACCATCAGGTCCGGATGCACCATGGAAGGCGACCGTTGAACCAGTCGACCTTGCCCGGAGACGATGATCGTCTCGTCGACGGGCGGGGCCTTTTCCAGCCAGCTGCCCTGACGCGGAAAGGTGAGCGCCAGCCTCCGGTCTCGTCGTGCAGGAAGACGCGGTAGGGCAGGCTGGACTTGCTGGCGGCGGCGGCTGGTGGCGGTCGACCCGCCCGGTGATCGTCACGATCGCGCCCTGCTGGGCGAGCGCAATGCCCGGCTGGTTGCGCCGGTCGATCAGCCGGAAGGGTGCGAGGAACAGCAGGTCGACGACGCGGGCGTCCTCGGCATCCTCGCGGCCCAGCAGGCTCGCCAGCAATTGCGCAAGCTTCGGCCCGACGCCGGACAGCGAAGCGACGGAGGCAAACAGGGGATCGAGAAGCGTTGGCCGCATGATGGCTGGCAAAATGCGCCGAGAATTACCGGCTTGGCAAGGCTGACAAGCGGTTGGGACGGCGCTATAGAGGCGCATCAACAGGAAGGTGTTTGCATATGACCGGTTTGATCCTCAGCAGTGCAGAACTCGATCCGCGCCGCCGGCGCATTCTGTTCCGCTGCTGGCACCGCGGTATCCGCGAAATGGACCTGATCCTCGGCCAGTTCGCCGAAGCCGAAATCGCCGCCATGGACGACGCCACGCTCGACGAGCTGGAGCGCATCATGAGCGAGGAGGACCAGGACCTGGTGAAGTACATCACCGGCGCTTCGCCCGTGCCCGCGCATCTTCAGACTCCGCTGTTCGAGCGCATCGCCGCCTGTCGCCCCGATTTCTCGCCGGTCACGCTGGAAGGGCTCGGACGCTCGGAATGATCTCTCTTCTCGATACCAGGACGATCGCGGCGGCGAAGTCCGCGCTCACCGTTTCGCACGTGCCGGACGGCATGGACGCCTTCGTGCTGGCGGAACTCGCCCGCCTCGGCCAGCCGGTCGCCTATATCCTGTCGGACGGCCAGCGCATGGCCGACATCGAGCAGAACCTGTCCTTTGCGGCGCCCGAAATCCCGGTGCTGACGCTGCCAGCCTGGGACTGCCTGCCCTACGACCGCGTATCGCCATCGGCCGATACGTCGGCGCGCCGCCTGACGGCGCTGTCCGGCCTCGTCGCCCACGGCAAGAAGCCGCATGCGGCGATCGTGCTGGTCACCGTCAATGCCATGCTGCAGAAGGTGGCGCCGGCCGAGGTGATCGACAGCCTCGGCTTTTCCGCCCGCCCCGGCAACCAGATCAAGATGGACGACATCGCCGCCCGGCTGGAGCGCAACGGGTTTGAGCGCGTGGCGACCGTGCGCGAGGTCGGCGAATTCGCCGTGCGCGGCGGTATTCTTGACGTCTTCGTGCCGGGCTCGGAGGAGCCGGTCCGGCTCGACTTCTTCGGCGATACGCTAGAGAGCATCCGCACCTTCGATCCGGCCAGCCAGCGCACCATCGGCCAGGCCCGCTCGCTCGACCTCCATCCGATGAGCGAAGTGACGCTCACCCCGGATTCGATCAGCCGCTTCCGCAAGAACTATCTCTCGCTGTTCGGCGCCGCCACCCGCGACGACGCGCTCTATGCGGCCGTGTCCGAAGGCCGGCGCTATGCCGGCATGGAACACTGGCTGCCGCTGTTTCACGACCATCTCGACACGGTGTTCGACTATCTCAAGGGCTTCCGTATCGTCACCGACCATACCGTACGGGAGGCGGCCGAGGAGCGCGCCAAACTGATCCGCGACTATTACGAGGCGCGGCTGAACACCGGGACGCCCGGCAAGGGCCATCTGTCGCAGGGCACGCCCTACAAGCCGGTGCCGCCCGAGCGGCTCTATCTCGGCGCCGGCGAATTCGGCCGGATGCTGGATACGCATGCGCCGCTCCGGCTCACCCCGTTTGCCGAGCATGACGGCGAGGCACGCAAGGTGATCGAGATCGCCGCACGTCCCGGCCCGCGCTGGGCGAAGACGGCGATCGAGACGGGCGAGGGCAATACCCGCACCAACGTCTTCGACCAGGCGGTGAAATACATTGCCGAGAAGCGCGCGGCCGGTTCCAAGGTGCTGATCGCCGGCTGGTCCGAGGGCTCGCTCGACCGCCTGCTGCAGGTGCTCGACGAACACGGCCTTGCCAACCTCAAGTCAGTCTCGGCGCTCAAGGATCTCGACGGGCTGAAGAAGGGCGAGGCGGCGACCGCCGTGCTCAGCCTCGAGGGCGGCTTCGAGGCCGGCGACCTCGTCATCGTCGGCGAGCAGGACATTCTCGGCGACCGCATGGTGCGCCGTTCCAAGCGCCGCAAGCGCGCCGCCGACTTCATCTCGGAAGTGGCTGGCCTGGACGAGGGCTCGATCGTCGTCCATGCCGAGCATGGCATCGGCCGTTTCGTCGGGCTTCGCACCATCGAGGCGGCCGGCGCGCCGCATGCCTGCCTCGAGCTGCTCTATGCCGACGACGCCAAGCTCTTCCTGCCCGTAGAGAACATCGATCTCCTGTCGCGCTACGGTTCCGAGGGCTCGGATGCGCAGCTCGACAAGCTGGGCGGCGGCGCCTGGCAGATGCGCAAGGCCAAGCTCAAGAAGCGCCTGCTCGACATGGCGGGCGCGCTGATCCGCGTCGCCGCCGAGCGCATGATGCGCATGGCGCCGGTGCTGACCACCCAGGAAGGCCTCTACGACGAGTTCGCCGCCCGCTTCCCCTATGACGAGACCGAGGACCAGCTGAATGCCATCGAGGCGGTGCGCGGCGATCTCGGTGCCGGCCGACCGATGGACCGGCTGATCTGCGGCGACGTCGGCTTCGGCAAGACGGAGGTGGCGCTGCGCGCCGCCTTCATCGCGGCGATGAACGGCATCCAGGTCGCGGTCGTCGTGCCGACCACGCTCTTGGCACGCCAGCATTTCAAGACCTTCACAGAGCGCTTCCGCGGTCTGCCGATCCGCATCCAGCAGGCCTCGCGGCTGGTCGGCGCCAAGGAACTGAACCTCGTCAAGAAGGAAGTGGCGGAAGGCAAGACCGACATCGTCGTCGGCACCCATGCGCTGCTCGGCACGGGCGTCAATTTCGCCAATCTCGGCCTTCTGATCATCGACGAGAACAGCATTTCGGCGTCAAGCACAAGGAACGCCTGAAGGATCTGAAGACCGACGTGCATGTGCTCACCCTTTCGGCGACGCCGATCCCGCGCACACTGCAGCTCGCCATGACCGGGGTTCGCGAACTGTCGCTGATCACCACGCCGCCGGTCGACCGCATGGCGGTCCGAACCTTCATCTCGCCCTTCGACCCGCTGGTGATCCGCGAGACGCTGATGCGCGAGCACTACCGCGGCGGCCAGAGCTTCTATGTCTGCCCGCGTCTGGCCGATCTCGCCGACATCCAGGCCTTCCTGCAGTCGGACGTGCCGGAGCTCAAGGTCGCGGTTGCCCATGGCCAGATGGCGGCGGGCGAACTCGAAGACATCATGAATGCCTTCTATGACGGCCGCTACGACGTGCTGCTGTCGACCACGATCGTCGAATCGGGCTCGACGTGCCGACCGCCAATACGCTGATCGTCCACCGCGCCGACATGTTCGGCCTCGCCCAGCTCCACCAGCTGCGCGGCCGCGTCGGCCGTTCCAAGGTCCGTGCCTTTGCGCTTCTGACCCTGCCGGTCAACAAGGTGCTGACCACGACGGCGGAACGCCGCCTGAAAGTGCTGCAGTCGCTCGACACGCTCGGCGCCGGCTTCCAGCTGGCGAGCCACGACCTCGACATCCGCGGTGCCGGCAATCTGCTCGGCGAAGAGCAGTCCGGCCACATCAAGGAAGTCGGCTTCGAGCTGTACCAGCACATGCTGGAGGAGGCGGTCGCCGAGGTGAAGGGCGTCGACGAGGTCACCGACAGCGGCTGGTCGCCGCAGATATCGGTCGGAACCTCGGTGATGATCCCCGACGACTACGTGCCGGACCTGCATCTGCGCCTCGGTCTCTACCGCAGGCTGGGCGAGATCACCGAGGTCAACGAGATCGACGGCTTCGGCGCCGAGATGATCGACCGTTTCGGACCGCTGCCGATCGAGGTCCAGCACCTGCTGAAGGTCGTCTACATCAAGGCGCTGTGCCGCAAGGCCAATGTCGACAAGCTGGAAGCAGGCCCGAAGGGCGTCGTCGTGCAGTTCCGCAACAAGCAGTTCCCCAATCCGGCGGCGCTGGTCGGTTATATCGCCAAGCAGGGATCGATGGCCAAGATCCGCCCCGACCAGAGCGTGTTCCTGACCCGCGACCTGCCGACGCCGGAAAAGCGCCTACAGGGCGCGGCGGTGGTGATGACGCAGCTGGCGGAACTGGCGAAGAGCTGAGCGGCAAGGTCCATCGGTGCACACCTGCCGGCTTTTCGGTCCGTCAGAACATTACTGTTTCCGGCGAATCACGCTACAAGAAGGCATCGGTATGACCCGTGCCTCCTCCCTCCATCCGGGAAAGCATTTCATGCAGGGTTCTCGAACCAAGAACTGTCCAACCGGGCGCGCGTGAGGAGGGGTTGCGACATCTGCCCGCGCAGGAGGTTCACCGATGCCGCTTTCCGCACCCGTATTCTATCTCAAACGTAAGGCTAGGATTCTAAGCCGTAAAATGGATATTCCTCTGCATGAGGCGCTTGATCGCGTCGCCGTAGAGGAAGGGTTTTCGAGTTGGAGCATGCTGGCTGCACGGACCGCTACGGCTGCGGCCGACCAATCAGACGGTGCGCTGCTCGGCCGGCTGGTGCCCGGCGATCTGATGCTTATCGGCGCAAGACCGGGCCAGGGCAAGACCATGATGGGACTGCGGCTGGCATTGGCCGCAATGCGAGATGGCCGGCCGGCAGCCTTCTTCACGCTGGTCTATACTGGACGGGATCGCAGCGACCTGTTCCGGGCGCTCGGAGCAAAGCCAAGTGACTTCGACAAGCTGTTCCTCTTCCACGATTCCGATGCGATCAACGCCCACTACATGATCGACGCTCTGGCCGCGCTGCCGCGCGGCAGCGTTGCCGTCGTCGACTACCTGCAGGCCCTAGACCATCGGCGCGAAAATCCGGATCTGATGGTGCAGGTCAGCGCGCTACGACAGTTCGCGCGCGAGCGCGGTCTCATTCTCGTGTTCATCTCGCAGGTCGACCGAGCCTATGAGGGGAGCGGCAGATCCCTGCCAGATCTTCAGGATGTCAGGTTGCCCAATCCGCTGGATCTCACCCTCTTCGACAAGACCTGCTTCCTCAACCGAGGAGAGATGAGATTTGCCTCGAACGTCGGCTGAGCGGTTGCTGATCTCGGTGTGTGGCGGCGATCTTACTTCTGGCACTCCGGCTCACGACGCTTCCGTCTCGTCTTCCGGCTTGATCGCTAACGCTGCCTCGTCCTTGCCGGCGACCGCCGGCGGCAGGGCGACGCCCTTGGTGCGCTCGCGCGACAGGGTCAGGAGGCCTGAACCGACGATCAGCACGATGCCGGCCACCATGGGCAGATCGACCCGGTCGCCGAAGATGACGTATCCGAACAGGATGCCCCACAGCATCTGGCTGTATTGGGTCGGCCCGACGACGGCGGCCGGTGCATAGAACGAGGCGTACATCAAAAGCACGTTGCCAAGGGCCCCGAGCAGGCCGTAGCCGGCGAGAAGGGCCCACTGCGTCGCGTCAGGCGCGGAAAAATCCTGGAGCATGGCGAAGCCGCAGATGACGAGCGCGCCCATGAGGCCCGCGCCATAGAGCGAGATGTTCTTCTCCGAAGGGCCGATCGCCCGGTAGATGATGATCGAAGCGCCCCGGAAGGCCGGCCAGCACCGCCCCGACATGGCCGATCGACAACTCGCGAAAGCCCGGCCGCAGCACGACCAGCACGCCGACAAAGCCGAGGATGACCGCACCCCAGCGACGAATGCCGACAGACTCCTTCAACAACACCACCGACATGACGGTGACGAAGGAGGGCAGGAGGAAGATCAGGCAGAAGGCCTCGGCCATCGACAGGTGCGTGAAGGCCGTCACGCTGCCGATCGTACCGATGCCGGAGGAAAAGAACCGCAGGACCCAGAGCGGACGGCTGGTCGTGGTGAAGACATCGTACCAGCGGTCGTTGCGCTTCAACAGGAAGGGCAGGGCGACGAGGCCGAAGACGGCCCCGAAGAACCCGGATTCGTAGGGACTGATGCGCCCGTCGATCAGCTTGACCGAGGCGTCGCTGATCGAATAGGCGAAAAACGCCGCGAAGGCGAGCAGAATACCCTTGAGAATGACGTCGGAGCGCACGGTGGGGAATCCCGGGAGGAAGGATGTTACCCGTGCTTAAGGACGTTCCCGCAGCGCGTCAATTGAGTTTTGCAAGCGCTTCGGATTTCATCCGGGCGATGTCGCGCAGCGCACCCGCGAGCACGTCGGGGGTCTGCGCACCGCTCACGGCATATTGCTGGTCGAAGATCAGGAAGGGTACGCCGTTCACGCCCATCTGGCGGGCGGCCTCGATCTCGCCAAGCACCTCGGCCTTGTCGGCATCGCCGGTCAACAGCGCATCGACGAGCGCACGGTCGAGACCGGCGGCCTCGGCAATGTCGAGCAGCACGGCCGGATCGCCGACATTGCGGCCTTCTTCGAAATTCGCCTTGAACAGCGCCGCCACGACCCGATCCTGGATCTCGCGGTCCTCGACGCCGGCCCAGTAGATCAGGCGGTGCGCGTCGAGCGTGTTCGGCCCGACCTTGATCGCGTCGAAATCAAAGGCAATGCCGACGGCCGAACCCAGTTCGCGCAGTTGCGCGTGGGCGCGGTCCATATTGTCCTTGCCGCCGAGCTTTTCGGCCAATGCCTTCTGCTGGTCGACACCCTCCGGCGGATAGTCCGGGTTGAGCTGGTAGGGCCGCCAGTTGACGTCGACGCCGATCTCGCCCTGCACCTCGGCAATGGCGAGGTCGAGACGCGCCTTGCCGAGATAGCACCAGGGGCAGACGACGTCCGAGACGATGTCGATGGTGATGCGTTCCATGATGCTTTCCTTTCCGGGCGGCTGAGGGCCAAAATGACCGTTCGCTGCCACGTAAGGGCAATCGCGGCGCATTTCAACCGGTTACCTTGGCGTAACCGCCGCCGGGAAAAGACTGGACGCGGGCGCTACTGCGCCCGCGTGTCCCACCATACAGGAAGCTGGTAGCCGTAGAGCGGCGTCTTCTCCGGCCGGCCGATGTGCGTCCAGCGGGCCGCCCACTGCTCGCCGATATGGTAGAGCGGGACGACATAGTGGCCGGCGACCAGCAGGCGGTCATAGGCGCGCACGGCCGCCTGAAAATCCTCCAGGCTGCGGGCACTGGCGAGCGCCTCGATCATGCGGTCGATGTCGGGATCGGCAACGCCGGCATAGTTGAAGCTGCCCTGGGCGTCGCGCGACGAGGATTCCCAGCGGTTGAACTGTTCGGCCCCGGGCGACAGGGACGAGGTATAAGCCTTGACGATCATATCGTAGTCGAAGCTGTTCGACCGCGCCTGATACTGCGCGTCGTCGACCGTGCGGATCGACATCTGGATGCCGATCAGGGCCAGCGCGCGCTGATAGGCGATCGCCATCTTCTCCTGGCCCTCGTTCTGGGTCATCACCTCGAAGGTGAGTTGCTTGCCGGTCTTGTCGAGCATCTTGCCGCCCTTGATCGCATAGCCCGCCTCGGCGAGCAGCGAGACGGCCTGGCGCAGGACCTTGCGGTCGGTGCCCGAGCCGTCGGAGACCGGCATGGCATAGGTCCCGGCGAGAATCTCCGGCGCGATGCGGTCCTTGGCGGGCCCGAGCAGGGCGAGTTCGCGGTCATCGGCGGCATTGCCGAAGGCGCCGAGCGTGGAATTCTGCCAGAAGCTCTGGCTGCGCTTGGCACCGCCGTAGAGGTTTTGTTACCCATTCGAAATCAAAGGCCAGCGACAGGGCCTCGCGCCCTGGCGTCGGCAAAGATCGGCCGGCGGGTGTTGAAGACGAAGCCGAGCATGCCGGAGGCAGGCCGGGCTGAAGACCTCCTGACGACGTCGCCATTCTTGCGGCGGGGAAGTCGTAGGCCGCGCCCAGTGGCGGAATCGCCTTCCGGATAGACATCGACATCGCCCTTCTTGAAAGCTTCGAACAGGGTCGAATCCTGGAGGAAATAGGTGACGGAGATCTCGTCGTAATTGTCGAAGCCGACCTTGGAGGGAATGTCCTTGCCCCAATAGTTCGGATCGCGGGCATAGACGATCTTCTCGCCCGGCTTGATCGACTTGATCTTGTAGGGCCCGGAACCGACCGGTATTTCCAGTGAGGACTGGTCGAACTTCGCCGGGTCGACCGCGTGTTGCGGCAGGATCGGTGACATGGCGAGGATCATTGGCGTCTCGCGGTTGGCCTTGTTGTTGAAGGTGAAGCGGACACTGTTGTCGCCGACCTTCTCCATCTTCTCAACCACGGCAAGACGCTTGTTGTAGGGCGGGCGCCCCTTTTCCTGCAGCAGGTTGAACGAGAAGATCACGTCCTCGGCCGTCACCGGCTTGCCGTCGTGCCAGCGGGCCTTGGGATTGAGGTTGAACTGGATGAAGGTGCGGTCCTCGTCCCATTCGACGGTCTCTGCCAGAAGGCCGTAGAGCGAGAAGGGCTCGTCGCTCGAACGCGTCATCAGCGATTCGTAGAACAGGTTGCCGTATTCCGGGTCCCAGATGCCACGCGCGGTCGTGCGCATGCCCTTCAGGACAAAGGAATTCAGACTGTCGAAGGTGCCGACGACGCCGTAATTGATCCTGCCGCCCTTCTTCACTTCGGGATTAACGTAGGGGAAGTGCGTGTAGTCCGCACCGAGCGCCGGGTCGCCATGCATGGCGATCCCGTGCACCGGCTCGGCATGGGCAAGGCTGCACTGGGCGAGAAAGAGCAGGCTGAGGGCTATGCGGCGCACGAATTATCCTTTCCGCGAGGTCCGAGAATCTCGATTAGGCTAGCACGAACACCATAAAACAAACACATCGCCATGCAAAAAGCCGCCTTGCTCCCCTATGCGCCCAAAGAAAGACTGGATATTCCGGACTTCGCGATGTAACAGGGGAGCCGGGTGCCAAGGTCATGTATTTGCCTCATTTGGACGACAGTTGACAGGCAGCACGACCGGCGAGTGTCGCGGCCTTTACAAGTGCCCGATATCGGTTTTCAGGAGACGGATTAGGTTATGATGTTCAATGCAACCAAAGCTACGCGGACGGCACTGTCTGCTCTCGTTCTGACCCTCGGCGCGGCATCTGCCCCGATGGTTGCCAGCGCGCAGGACGCAGCAGCTCCCGCGGCGGCCGCGCCCGCCAAGTGGTTCAAGACCTGCACGAAGCAGGAAGAAGCCGATGTCTGCGTGGTGCAGAACCAGCAGCTCGCCCAGAACGGCCAGTTGCTCACCGCCGTCGGCCTGATCTCGGTCGAGGGCAAGGTGAACCGCAAGATCCTGCAGGTTACCGTGCCGACCGCACGGCTCATTCCGCCGGGCATCATGATGCAAATCGACGGCGCCAAGGGCGTGAAGCTCGACTATGCCGTCTGCCTTCCGGACCGCTGCACGGCGGAAATGCTGCTGACGGATACCTTGATCGCCAGCCTGAAGAAGGGCAATGAGGTGGTCCTGACCTCGGTCAACTTCCGCCGCGCCCCGAACCCGATCAAGATCCCGCTCGAAGGCTTCACCGGCGCCTATGATGGCGAGGCCATGTCGCAGTCGCAGGCCGAAGAGCGCCAGCGCCTGCTGCAGGAAGCCATGCAGAAGAAGCAGGAAGAGCGCAACAAGGCGATCAACGACGCCCAGGACGCTGCCAAGCAGGGCAACTGATCTCTCTCTCTCTCTCTTGCCGAGATATAGATATGGAAAGGCCCGCTTGCGCGGGCCTTTTTTGTTTTCATCGATGCTCGGGGAGACGCTCGCGCGTCAGTGGGCGAAGCTTGCCTTGGGCTTGTAGTGTCCGGCCTGCTCCCGCACGAAGATCTGCTGAACCTGCGGATTGCGCAGCGGTTCATCGCTGAGATCCTTTTCCAGGTTCTGCTCCGACACATAGGCGACGTATTCCGTCTCCGCGTTTTCGGCGAGCAGATGGTAGAAGGGCTGGTCCTTGGACGGGCGCACTTCGGCCGGAATGGCATTCCACCATTCCTCGCTGTTGGCGAATTCCGGATCCACGTCGAACACGACGCCACGGAACGGAAAGACCTTGTGGCGAACAACTTCCCCGATGCCAAATTTTGCGTTGCGCTGTTTCATGGGCTTCACTTCCTTTCCTCATGAATTTGGGGAGGAAAGAGTGAAACATCAAGACCTGTCTATGCTTTCGCGCTCAGGCCGCCGGTCTGGCGCCGCGGCGCCCGGGTGCCGTCGCCAGAACCAGTCCGCCCATGACGAGCACGATGCCGACCGCGTGATAGGCCTGGAACTGCTCGCCGAGGAAGAGCACCGCCATGATGATCGACATCGGCGGCATGAGATAGAGCGTGACGCCGGCCATCGCCGCGCCGAAGACGCGGACCGCATGCTGGAAGCAGTAGAAGGCGGCGAGCGAGGCAAAGAGAATGATGCCGAGAAGCTTGGTCCAGTCGCTCGTCGTATCCGGCAAAAGGCCGCCGGTCAGCACCTCGTAGAGGGCCGGCGGAATGAGGACCAGCGTGCCCGACAGCGACAGCAGGCCGAACAGCGGCATGGGCGGCATGGCCTGCACCGCCGGATGACGCAGCAGCAGCGAGTAGAGCGCAAAGGCGATCGCCGCGGCGAGAATGCCGAAATCGCCGATGTTGAAGCGCAGGTGGAAGAGCGCCGTCCAGTCGCCCTTGAGAACGATGACCGCGACCCCGGCAAAGGCGACGACCATGCCCACCAGTTCGACCGGGGAGATGCGGCGCCCCTGGAACAGCCATTGCAGCAGGATGATGAACAGCGAGGACGTGGTGTAGATCAGCGTCGCGTTGGATGCCGTCGTCAGCGTCAGCGCCCAGTAGACGAAACCGCCGCAAATGCCCATGCCGAGGATGCCGAGCGCCAGCCAGATGCCGGTGTGTGTGCGCACGAAGGCGAGGCAGACCCTGCGCTCGGCATAGACCAAGGGAAAGATGATCAGGGCCGAGCCCGCCCAGCGCAGGAAGGCGGTGGTGAAGGGCGCGATGTCGCCGGTAATGCCCCGACCGAAGATCAGGTTGCTGGAAAAGAACACCGGCGCGAGGAAATAGAGCAGCCAGTCGAGCGGTCGCGGCGCAGCCGAGGTCTTGGTCTGGGGCATGGAGGCGATCTGGCTTTCGGACAAGGAAGACGAAGTGCGGGGCATGCCGTGGCCCACGGCGGCGAAGCGGAGACTACAAGGGCGGTGCGGGGATGGAAAGCCGCGAAACCTTGCCCCGGTACGCCGGGGCGAAAACTTGCACGGGCAGGGGATTCACGCTACCCAGACGGCAACGGACACAGGCCGAAGCGGAGATGCCGTGAGCAACCAATGGGGCAGGGATAAGCAGCTGACGCAAGCGCGCGGCGGATCACCGTTCGTGCTGCTGATCGCGATCCTTGTCAGCCTGGTGCTCGGGGCTGCCGCCGGATATGGCGCCATGCGCTATCTTGGCCTGCAGGACGCCAGTCGGCTTGCCACGGTCGACCAGCAGATCGCCGACCTGTCCGCCCAGTTGAGCGACAGCAACCGGCGTCTCGCCGAAGCGGTCGAAGCGCGCAAGCGGGCAGAGACGGCCCTTGATGCCGGCGACCCGGAGACGGCCGCGCTGAGGCAGACGCTCGACAGCCAGCGCGGCGAACTCGACATCATGACCGACGGGATCGAGGCGACGAGCCGCGAACTTATGTCGGAGAAAGAGGAAAACACCCGGCTGGAGAAGGCTCTGGCGGACGCGCGCCAGCGCAGCCTCGCCCAGGACAAGGCGCTCGAAACGGCCAAACAGGAAGCAGCAAGCGCCAAGGAAACTGCCGACGCCGCCCTTGCCGACCTGAGGCAAAGGCTGGAAGCGTCGGAAGGCGAAGCGGGGCAGTCCCTGGCGCAGCTGAAGACCGTGGAGATCCCGCGTCTCGAGGCGCAGATAGCCGCGCTTGCCGAGAAGCTGGCCAAGGCCGAGGCGGCTGGGGACAAGATCTCCGCCGAGCGTGACGCCCTTGGTGCCCAGCTGGCCCGCAGCCGGGATGCCCTGACGAAGGCCGAGGACAAGCTCGCCCGCGAGCGTGAGCGCAGTGCCGGACTGCAGGCCGAGCTGGACGCGGCAAGGGCGGACAGCGCGCCAGGCCAAGATACAGCGCCCGACAGTCCGCCTTCGGCACCACCGGAGCCCCGCGAGGACCTGCCGCTCATCGCGGACGCGCCGCGGGACCCTCCCACCGTCGATGCGGTGCTCGCCAGGACGCCGGGCCTTGATCGGCTGTCGGCGGAAGACTACCAGCGCCTGCGGAGCCTGCTGGTGTCCGGTGAGTGCGTGACGACCGGCCTGCAGGCGGTCTTCCGCTCGGTGCCGGTCGTGACACTTCGCAACCTGATGCGCGACCTGAAAAGCGGTTGCTGAGCGAAAGGACCCTCGCCATGCCAACGAAACTCGTCACATTCCTCTCGGCCCTGGGGCTCGCCCTCGTCGCCACGACAGCCGCGGCCGACAGCTTCGAGCGCAACATCATGACCGGCGGGCCGAGCGGCACCTATATCCGCATCGGCCGCGACATCGCCGCGCTCGGCGCCGAATGCGGCCTTGGCCTCAACGTCGTGGAGAGTGCCGGTTCGCTGGAAAACTTCGTCGGCGTGCGCAACCGGCGCAATACCCAGTTCGGCATCGTCCAGAGCGACGTGCTCGAATATCTGAAGACCTTTGAGGCCAATGACCCGGAAGTGCAGCAGGCGGTGCGCGGCGTGCGCATCATGTTCCCGCTCTACAATGAGGAGGTCCACGTCCTGGCGCGAAGCGGCGTCGCCGATCTCAAGGGGCTCGCCGGGCAGAAGATCGCCATCGGCAAGGCCGACAGCGGCACGTATCTCACCGCGACGCTGATGCTCGACATATTGCAGATCAAGGCGGCGGAACGGCTGACGATCAATCCCGACGAGGCGCTGCCGAAGCTCTTGTCGGGCGAGATCGACGCCTTCTTCTACGTAGCGGGCGCACCAGCCGCCCTCTTTGCCAATGCCCAGATCGACGGCACGAAGTTCCATCTGCTGCCGATCAAGGATGCGCCGCTGCTGGCGACCTATACAGCGGCGACGGTGCCGGCCGCGACCTATTCCTTCCAGCAGGAGCCCGTCGATCTGGTCGCCGTCAAGGCCGTGCTGATGACCTATGACTACGATCCGAAGAAGAACGCCTATCACCGCGAGAGCTGCCGCTCGGTTTCGGATTTCTCCAGCCTGATCCTCAACGGCATGCCGGCCCTCGAGGCCAAGGGGCACCCGAAGTGGAAATCGGTCGACCTGACGGCCCTGCCGCCCGGCTGGCAGGTGGGAACCTGCGTCAAGGCGGGCATGGCGCTCGACTACAAGCCGGCCTGCACGGCGCCCGCAGCACAGCCGGCGCCGGCTCCTGACGCCAACGAGGAGTATCTGAACCTTCTCAAGCAGCGCCTGAAGAAAACGCCGTAAGGCGCTGGAATTGCTTCATAAGCGAAACTTAACTTTTTCCGGCATGAAAAAACCGGCGCGGTCGAGCAGACCGCGCCGGTTTTGCTGTTCTTCGTGACCGGCCCGCCCGGAGGCAAGCCGGCCGGGGCCGTTAGGCCGAGTAGTACATGTCGAATTCGACCGGATGCGGGGTCATTTCGAAGCGCATGACTTCGGCCATCTTCAGCTCGATGAACGAGTCGATCTGGTCGTCGTCGAAGACGCCGCCGGCGGTCAGGAACTTGCGATCCTTGTCGACGCTTTCGAGCGCTTCGCGCAGCGAACCGCAAACGGTCGGGATCTTCTTCAACTCCTTCGGCGGCAGGTCGTAGAGATCCTTGTCCATGGCCTTGCCGGGGTGGATCTTGTTCTTGATGCCGTCGAGGCCGGCCATCAGCATGGCGGCAAAGGCGAGATAGGGGTTGGCAGTCGGGTCCGGGAAGCGGACTTCGACGCGCTTGGCCTTCGGGTTCGAGCCGAACGGAATGCGGCACGAGGCCGAACGGTTGCGGGCCGAGTAGGCCAGCAGGACCGGCGCTTCATAGCCCGGCACCAGACGCTTGTAGGAGTTGGTCGACGGGTTGGTGAAGGCGTTCAGCGCCTTGGCATGCTTGATGATGCCGCCGATGAAGTAGAGGCAGGATTCCGACAGGCCGGCATATTCGTCGCCGGCGAAGGTCGGCTTGCCGTCCTTCCAGATCGACTGGTGGACGTGCATGCC
>JAHRYZ010000051.1 GCA_020621905.1 Rhizobium sp. | reverse complement strand
GTCCGTTACTCCGCAGCGAGCGGCATGGGAGCCGCCGGTACGCCATTGGGCACCTTGCGATAGTCGAGATCGCGGCTGACCAGCCGCTCGATTCCCGCGGCCGCGTCCCCGAGCAATTGCCGGTAGCCGGTGACCGAGCGGGCGAAGACATTGTAGATGATGACCGCCGGGATCGCGGCCACCAGGCCGATGGCGGTCGCCAGCAGCGCTTCGGCGATACCGGGCGCGACGACGGCAAGGTTGGTCGTCTGCGACTCCGAAATGCCGATGAAGGCGTTCATGATGCCCCAGACCGTTCCGAACAGCCCGTCGAAGGGCGCCGTCGAGCCGATCGTCGCGAGCACGCCGGTGCCCTTGGCAATCTGGCGGCCGGCGCGCACCTCGATGCGGGCGAGCGCCGAGGCGACGCGCTCCTTTACTCCGTCACCGCCGACATGATCGATGGCGGCGTCCGACAGGCGGATTTCCGCGCTGGCGCTGCGCAACATGGACGCGACGACACCGCCGTGGCGCGCGACCCGGCCAAGCGCGGTCTCGAGCGTGTGGGCCTCTATGATCGCCTTCAGCCCGCGGGCCGCGCGGAGCCGTGCGCCGGTGAGCTGCAGCGTCTTGGCGAGCCAGACTGTCCAGGTGACAAGCGACGCAAAGGCAAGCGACAGCATCACCCCTTTGACCACCCAGTCGGCGGCCATGAACATGCCGAGCGGCGAGAGATTGTGCGGCAGGTCTGCGCGCGGGTTCTCTCCGCCCTCCGGCGATCCGACCGCGGCCTCGGCCGTGACCGGCACGCCGGCGGGAGACGGGGAAACGGGGGAGACCGGCGCGGGGGTGGGGGCCGTCGCCTCGGTGACGGACGGGGCGATGCTTGGCGCCGCTTGCTGCGCACACGCGACCCCGGATGCGAAAACGACATAGGCCGCAAGGGCAAGACCTGCGGTGGAAGATCCCGAATGGTGACGAAACATTGGGAATTCCTTTTCTGACAACAGGCATTGAAGACATGGCACACCACCCGCGCCCCGAAGATCGGGGCAGCGCAGCGGGATATCTCCTCGTTATTAAACTTGACTTTAGTTGACAAGTAATAAGCGGAGCAATGTCCGAAAAAGTTGAAGAAGCCACACAGGTTTCCGTATCCGGCACCGGTGGCTCAGGTGGAGGTGGACCGAACCCTGGCGCACGCCCTGGGGTAGATCCGACTATTGATCCCTGCCTTCCATCTTGCGGTGGACCTTTGCCGGCTTCTCCTGGCGAAACTCGCGCACGACCAAAGCGTAGAGCGCTTCGGCCGGCGGGCTCAGCGGAATGCCTTTGCGCATGATGATGCCAATGGTGCGCACCACCGAGGGATTGCGGATCGGCACGGCAACGATATCGGTGGACCGGCTCGCTTCGAGGGCGAACTCAGGCAGCACCGTCAACCCGAGACCCGCCTGAACCATGTTGATCGCGGTCGCTATGTGGCGCACTTCATAGCGCCACAACAGGCTCTCCCGACGACTGCCCAGCGCGTCGTCGATCAGGATGCGGTTGCCGGTCAGCGTACCGATGCGGATCAGCGGCTCGCCCTCGAGATCCTGCCAGGTCGCGGCGTCACCCTTGGCGAGCGGATGGTTCTTCGGGCAGGCAAGGACGAAGGACTCCTTGAAGAGCGGTGTGATTTCGAGATCCATGGCCATGGACGAGACGATGGATATGCCGAACTCGACCTCGCCATTGCGCACATGATCGATGATCTCGGAGGCCGAGTGATCAAGGATGCGAACGCGAACATCGCGATATTCCTCGAGAAAGCCACCGAGGAAGCGTGGCAGATATATCGAGGCGACGGTGGGCAGGCAGGCAATCGAAATATGCTCCTGCCGTTCCTTGCCGCGCTGCCGCAACTGCTCGAATGACGTGGTGATCTCCTCCATGATCCGCCGCGCCTTCGGCAACAACTCGACCCCGGTCGGCGTCAGCGTCACCTGACGTGTCGTGCGGGCCAGGAGCTTCAGGCCGAGATCGTCCTCCAGCTTCTTCATTCGGTGGCTGAGCGCTGTCTGCGACAGGTTGAGATGGGCCGCGGCCCGGTGAAAGCTGCCGCGCTCGGCAATGCACAAAAAGGCTTCGAGGCCGAGAAAATCGACGCGCATGGATCATGCCGTTCCTTTGATGAAATCTGGGAATGAATACTGCTGAAAACAGAATTTGATTCAAGCCCGGCGGGGACGCAGGCTCAATCATCGCGCACGTTGCGCCCGCGACCGCGACCGCATTCGCCCTGCTCTTTGATCATTGTCAAAGCACCGTGACAATGCGGTGGTTATTCTCGATAACATTACAATCGCTCCGAGCGACACGTCATCAAGAACACCATCCGGGAGGGTTTCCATGTCCAAAGCGCAGCAGTCCATCGCATGGTTTGAAACACTGGGGCGCCATGACGTCCCACGCGTCGGCGGCAAGAACGCTTCGTTGGGTGAAATGGTACAGACCCTGGCCGCCGGGGGCATTCGCGTGCCCCCGGGTTTCGCCACGACCTCCGACGCCTATTGGAGCTATGTGGCAGCGAATGCCCTCAGGGAACGGATGACTTCCTTCCTCGCACAATGGGAAGCCGGCAAGGCGACGCTGGCCGAGACCGGAGAGGCCATCCGTAATATCTTCCTCAAGGGCGACTGGCCGGCAGACATTGAAACGGCGATCCGTGCGGCCTATCGCGAGCTGTCCAAGCGGGCCGGCTTGGACGAAGTCGAAGTCGCGGTACGATCGAGTGCTACGGCCGAGGACCTTCCGGATGCCAGCTTTGCCGGCCAGCAGGAAACCTTCCTCAACATCAAGGGCGAGACGGCACTGATCGATGCCTGCCGCCGCTGCTATGCCTCGCTCTTTACCGACCGCGCCATCAGCTACCGCAAGACCAAGGGCTTCGACCACATGAAAGTGGCGCTGTCGATCGGCGTGCAGCAAATGGTGCGCTCCGACATCGGCGGCTCGGGCGTGATGTTCTCGATCGACACCGAGACCGGTTTCGACAAGGTCGTGCTGATCAATGCCGCCTGGGGCCTGGGCGAAAACGTCGTCCAGGGCACGGTGGACCCGGACGAATATCAGGTCTTCAAGCCGCTGCTCGACGACAAGGCGCTCGCGCCGATCATCGAGAAGAAGAAGGGCGCCAAGGACATCAAGATGATCTATGCGGTCGGGGAAAAGCCGACCCGAAACGTGCCCACCTCCAAGGCCGAGCGCGCGGCCTGGGTGCTGAGCGACCCGGAAATCGTCGAGCTCGCCCGCTGGGCGGCGACCATCGAACAGCACTACGGCTGCCCGATGGACATGGAATGGGCGCGAGACGGCAACAGCGGCGACATGTATATCGTCCAGGCCCGCCCGGAAACGGTCCAGGCGCGACGTGACGTCGGCATCTTCAAATCCTACACGATCCACAACAAGGGCAAGCTCCTGACCAAGGGCCTGTCCATCGGCGACGCGATCGCCAGCGGTCAGGTCTGCCTGATCGAGACGGCGAAGGACATCGACAAGTTCGTCGAGGGCTCGATCCTCGTGACCCAGACCACGGACCCGGATTGGGTGCCAATCATGAAGCGCGCCGCCGCCATCGTCACCGACCACGGCGGACGCACCTCGCACGCCGCCATCGTCAGCCGCGAACTCGGCCTGCCCGCCGTCGTCGGCACCGGCAATGCCACGGAAATCCTGCATACCGGCCAGGACGTGACCATTTCCTGCGCCGAGGGTGATGAAGGCTTCATCTATCAGGGTATCGCCGATTTCTCGGTCGAGGAGCTCGACGTCACCGACCTGCCGGAGACCAAGACCAAGGTGATGCTCAACCTCGCCAATCCGGGTTCGGCCTTCCGCTGGTGGCGTCTGCCGGCCGACGGCATCGGCCTCGCCCGCATGGAGTTCGTCGTCTCCAACGCCATCCGCGTCCATCCCATGGCGCTCGTTCACTTCGACAGGCTGAAGGACGAGAAAGCCAAGGCCGAGATCGCCACGCTGACCGCCGGATATGACAACAAGCCGGACTATTTCGTCGACAAGCTGGCCCTGGGCCTCGGAAGACTCGCCGCCGCCGTCTACCCCAAGCCGGTCATCGTGCGCATGAGCGACTTCAAGACCAATGAATATGCCGGTCTCGTCGGCGGTGCGGAATTCGAGCCGGCGGAAGAAAACCCGATGATCGGCTTTCGCGGCGCGTCGCGCTACTATTCGCCTCGCTACCGCAACGGCTTTGCGCTTGAGTGCCAGGCGATCAAGCGGCTGCGCGACGAGATGGGCTTCACCAATGTGGTCGTCATGATCCCCTTCTGCCGCTCGGTCGGCGAGGCCGACAAGGTGCTGGGCGTCATGGCGGAAAACGGACTGAAGCGCGGCGAGAACGGCCTGCAGGTGTACGTGATGTGCGAAATCCCCTCGAACGTCATCCTGGCGGCCAAATTCGCCAACCGCTTCGACGGCTTTTCGATCGGCTCGAACGACCTGACGCAACTCACCCTCGGCGTCGACCGGGATTCCGGCGAACTGGCCGACCTGTTCGACGAGCAGGACGAAGCGGTGAAATGGATGATCCAGAAGGTCATCTCCGAAGCCAACAAGGCAGGGGCCAAGATCGGCCTCTGTGGCCAGGCACCGAGCGACCATCCGGAATTCGCCGAGTTCCTGGTCGAATGCGGCATCGACTCGATGTCCGTGAGCCCGGACAGCTTCATCGCGGTCAAGCAGATCGTCGCTGCGGCCGAAAAGGCCAAGGCCAGCCGCGGCTGATAGTCCAGCGGCAAGAAGAAGCGGTGCGGGCAGAATCTCCCGCACCGATTGATCGGTGTCAAAACATGCAGCCCCTATCGTTGTATCGTGATATCGTTCGCATGCCCGCAAAGCGCGCATACCGGCCAGTGCGGGTTTCTACGCAGAACAAGTAGCCTTTTCCAAAATGCCATTCGGCAATCGGACCCTTGCGTCCGCAATAATCGGGAGGATGCCATGCGTAACTTGAAATCCATTTTGACTGCCACAGCCGTTTCCCTTTTCATGCTTCCCGCGACCGGCCATGCCGGCGGCACCGTGGAAGTCCTTCACTGGTGGACCTCGGGCGGCGAGGCCAAAGCCGTCGGCACGCTCAAGGAAGCCTTCGAGAAGCAGGGCGGCAAATGGGAAGACTCGCCGATCGCCGGCGGCGGCGGCGATGCCGCCATGACCGCGCTTCGCGCCCGCGTGATGGCCGGCAATCCGCCGGCGGCCGTGCAACTGAAGGGTCCCGGCATACAGGAATGGGCCGACCAGGGCGGTCTCGCCGATGTCGAGGATGTGGCCAAGGCCGAGAAATGGGACGATGTGCTGCCGCCGTCCATGGCCGAAATCATGAAATACAAGGGCAAGTATGTCGCCGCCCCGGTCAATGTCCACCGCATCGACTGGATGTGGATCAATCCCGCAGTGCTGGCCAAGGTCGGCGCCGAGGTGCCCAAGACCTGGGACGAATTCAATGCGGTTGCCGACAAGCTGAAGGCGGCCGGCATAACCCCGCTCGCCCATGGCGGCCAGCCCTGGCAGGACGCGACGGTCTTCGAAACGATTGTCCTGTCCGAAGGCGCCGACTTCTATCGCAAGGCGCTGATCGAGCTGGACGAGGAAGCCTTGACCGGCGAAACCATGATCAAGGTCTTCGACCAGTTGCGCAAACTGCGCGGCTATGTCGATCCGGGCTTCTCCGGTCGCGACTGGAACCTTGCGACCGCCATGGTCATGAACGGCGAAGCCGGCTTCCAGATCATGGGTGACTGGGCCAAGGGCGAGTTCCTCGCTGCCGGCAAGGTGCCGGGCAAGGATTTCATCTGCGCGCCCACGCCGGGTAACGGCTACAGCTTCAACACGGACAGCTTCGCCTTCTTCAAGGTATCGGGCGATGACCGCATCGAAGGCCAGAAGGTGCTGGCCAGCCTAATCATGTCGCCCGAGTTCCAGGAAACTTTCAACCTGGCTAAGGGCTCCATTCCGGCCCGCACCGACATCAAGCTGGACAAGTTCGACACCTGCGCACTCAAGTCCCACGAGGACATGACCGCAGCCGTGAAGAACAACACCTTCGTTCCGTCCATGGCGCATGAAATGGCGGTTCCGCGCACCGTGCGCGGCGAATTCCTCGACGTCGTCACCAACTTCTTCAATTCGGAGATGAGTTCGGCCGACGCGGCCAAGGCGATGGGCGAAGCGGTAAAGCGCGCCCAGTAAGGCCTGCCTTCGATCGATGACCCACCGGGGTGCGGCAGAGCCGAACTCCGGTGGTTCCCTTTGATGGGCGAGAACCGCACATGGGATGAGGACCGTGCGGGAGGATCATGGAAATGAATATCAGAAGCCGAAGGGTCGCCTTCGATCGCTTTTTCGAGCGATGGCTGCCGCAGATCGTCGTGTCGCCGATGTTTGCCGCAAGCCTGCTGTTCGTCTACGGCTTCATCGCCTGGACGATCTACATCTCCTTCACCAAATCCGGCGTCATGCCGAACTATACGCTGGCGGGCCTCACCCAATATGAGCGGCTGTGGACCACGCCACGCTGGTTCGTGGCGATCGAGAACCTGTTCATCTTCACGAGCCTGTTCATGGTCTGCTGCATGGTGATCGGCCTGTTCCTGGCGATCCTGCTCGACCAGCGGATTCGTGCCGAGGGCATGATCCGCACCGTCTATCTCTACCCCATGGCGCTGTCGTTCATCGTCACCGGCACTGCGTGGAAATGGATCCTCAACCCGACGCTCGGCATCGAGAAGATCATCCAGGGCTGGGGCTTCCCCAACTTCAATTTCGACTGGCTCGTCGATCCGAACATGGCGATCTACACCGTCGTCATTGCTGGCGTCTGGCAATCCTCCGGCTATGTCATGGCGCTGTTTCTCGCCGGCCTGCGGTCGGTCGACGACGAGATCATCAAGGCTGCGGCGATCGACGGCGCAGGCCCGCTTCGGACCTACTGGAGCATCATCCTGCCGATCGTCCGGCCGGTCTTCTTCTCCTCCTTCGTCGTTCTCGCGCACCTGGCGATCAAGAGCTTCGACCTGGTCATGGCGCTGACCGGCGGCGGACCGGGCTATGCCACCGACATGCCCGCGACCTTCATGTATTCCTTCGCCTTCCAGCGCAGCGAACTTGGCACCGCGGCCGCAAGTGCCGTCATGATGCTGGTCACCGTGACGGCGATCTTCATCCCCTATCTCTACTCGGAACTGAGGAGGCCGGCGAAATGAGCAGAGCCGCCATCTCCGGCATCGTCCGACCCCGCGGACTGAAGAACACTCTGCTGCGCCTGCTGCTCTTCGCCATCCTTGGGCTCTTTTGCCTCTACTACCTCATGCCTCTGTTCGTGATGATTTCGACCTCGCTCAAATCGCTTGAAGAGATCCGCACGTCGTCGCTGATCAGCCTGCCGAAGGATGTGACCTTCGCCGCCTGGGAAAAGGCCTGGAGTGCGGCCTGCGTCGGCGTACGCTGCACCGGGCTGCAGCCCTATTTCATGAACTCCATCCTGATGGTCGTCCCGGCGGTCGCCATCTCCACCCTGCTCGGTGCGCTCAACGGTTACGCACTGACCAAATGGAAGTTCCCCGGCGCCGACATCATCTTCGCATTGATGCTGTTCGGCTCCTTCATCCCTTTCCAGGTCGTGTGCTTCCCATGGCCCCGCACCGGCTATTTCGGCTGCCGGCAGCGTCTACGGCCTGATCCTGGTCCACACCGTCTACGGCCTTTCCTTCACCACGCTGTTCTTCCGCAATTTCTTCGTCAGCGTGTCGGACGGCATCGTTCATGCGGCGAAGATCGACGGAGCCGGCTTCTTCCGCATCTTCTTCACCCTGCTCTTGCCCATGTCGCTGCCGACCATCGTCGTCGCCGTCATCTGGCAGTTCACCCAGATCTGGAACGACTTCCTGTTCGGCGTCGCCTTCACGGTCGGCGACAGCAATCCGGTCACGGTTGCGCTCAACAACATCGTCGCGTCGAGCACCGGCGTGAAGGAATACAATGTCGACATGGCGGCAGCGATCATCGCGGCCCTGCCGACGCTCCTCGTGTACATCGTGGCGGGAAAATACTTCGTGCGCGGTCTGGCCGCAGGTGCCGTGAAAGGGTGATGAGATGGCGAAAGTAGAACTGCGGGACGTCTGGAAAAAGTTCGGCGCGGCCGAGATCATCAAGGGCGTCAGCATCGACCTTGATGACGGCGAGTTCGTCGTGCTCGTTGGACCTTCGGGTTGTGGAAAGTCCACGCTTCTCAACCTGATTGCCGGGCTCGAGACCCTGACCAGCGGCGAGATCCGGATCGGCGACACGCTGGTCAACGACGTGCCGCCGAAGGACCGCAACATCGCCATGGTGTTCCAGTCCTACGCCCTCTATCCGACCAAGACGGTGCAGGAGAACATCACCTTCGGCATGCAGACCCGCGGCGTCGATCGCGCCGTCCAGGACAAGGCGCTCGCCGACGTCTCCCAACTCCTGCATATCGAGCAGTTGCTCGACCGCAAGCCGGGGCAATTGTCGGGCGGCCAGCGCCAGCGCGTCGCCATGGGCCGAGCCCTGGTGCGCAATCCCGACGTCTTCCTGTTCGACGAGCCACTCTCCAATCTCGATGCCAAGCTGCGCATTGAAATGCGCACGGAAGTGAAGAAGCTGCACCAGCGCCTCGGCAAGACGATCGTCTACGTCACCCACGACCAGATCGAGGCGATGACGCTCGCCTCGCGCATTGCCGTCATGGACAATGGCCATGTGCGCCAGTTCGGCACGCCTGAGGATGTCTATGAAAACCCCGTCGACCTCTTCGTTGCCGGCTTCATGGGCTCGCCGTCGATGA
This sequence comes from Rhizobium sp., assembly GCA_020621905.1. Lineage (GTDB taxonomy): Bacteria > Pseudomonadota > Alphaproteobacteria > Rhizobiales > Rhizobiaceae > Allorhizobium. Next base: position 11,118 of record JAHRYZ010000051.1, on the reverse strand, counting down.
ACATCGTCAAGGGCAAGGTCTTCAATGAGGATGGCTATGCGATCGCCGTCACCGACGAGGAAGGCACGGTCCGCTTTCCTCTCGGCGCCGAGCAGGCCGGCAAGGTCAAGGGACGGGACGGCGAAGAGATCTATCTCGGGCTGCGTCCCGAAACGATCACCCATGTCGGCGCCCACGCCGCAGAGCAGACCGAGCTCTTCGTCTTCGAGCGCGCGGTCGACGTGGTCGAACCCACCGGTCCCGACACCATGCTGGTCTTCACACTGGGAGGCATGGAAGCGATCGCCCGGGTGCGGCCCGAAGAGCGGGTCAAACCGGGCGAAACGTTCCGCTTCGAGGTCAATATGGGCAAGGCCAAGCTGTTCGACGGCAAGACCGGGGTGCGTCTGTAAGCAGTCGGACGAAGCCGCCTGGCCAAGATCAGCCCTTATTCGCCTCGTAAAGCGCCAGCACGTCGGCACGTCGGCAAAGCTCCGTGCCGGACGTCATGACCGCCGCGGCACCCGCCGCCAGGCCGAAGCGGAAGGCCTCGCCGATCTCGTGGCCCTCGGCCAGTGACCAGGTCATTGCCGCGACGAAACTGTCGCCCGCACCGACCGCCGATTTGACCGGCACTTCGATTGCCGGCGCGCGATGAATACTGTCGGCACCGACCAGGATCGCGCCGTCCGCACCAAGCGTCACGGCGATGTACTGGGCGGCACCGCTACGGACGATGGCCTGAGCAGCCGCCCCGGCGTTCTCGTGGTCGATCTTGTGCCCGACGAAGCTCGCCAGCTCGCCAAGGCTGGGCTTGACGAGGAATACCTTCGCCTTCGCCAGCGTCTCGTGCAGCGCCTCGCCGGACGTGTCGAGGATGAAGCGGATCTTCTTGCGCGCAGCAATGTCCGCCATCCGGACATAGGTCTCTCCCCCGACGCCGCGCGGCAGGCTACCGCTGGCGACGACATAGTCAGCATCGCTTCCCTCGAGCAGATCGAAGACCGGCGCAAGCTCTTCCTCGGTGACCTCCGGACCTTCCGGGACGAAGCGATATTCGAGATTGGTCGAGAGTTCCCGCACGTTATAGGCGACCCGGACAGGATCATGGATACGAAACCGGTGTTGCTTGACGCCGAGCGGCTCGAGCATGGCTTCGAGCAGCGTCCCGGTGGCACCGCCGGTGAGGTAGAGCAGCTCGCATTGTCCGCCGAGTTCGACGATGACGCGTGCGACATTGATACCGCCGCCGCCCGCATGCTGGCGCTGATTGTGCGTCCGGGTCTTGTGGGTGTGACGAACCGCATCGGCATCGCTGGAAATATCGATGGCGGGATTGAGCGCGATGGAGAGAATTTTCGACATGCCCGAGCCTAGCGTCCCTTCATGACAGATCCAAGAAATCGTTTCGCACCGCAACCGACCGAGTGAAGCTATAGCCTCAATGCACCGAGGGCCGCAAGAAAGCGCACGACCGCAACAGCCGTGTTCCTTCGTCTCAGGCCGCCGCCCTCCACAGCCCCTGGGCGTCCCGCTCCAGCAGCGGCGTGGCAAGGACACTTCGGGTCCTATCCGGCCACCCCTCACCAGAAGCCGAAAGCGCCGACCTCCAGCGCTCGGTCTGCAGCATCGCCACCGCGAGCGCCACCGGCTCGATGTCGAGCGCCGCGAGCAGGTTCAACCCTGCCGCCATGGATGCGCCACTCGACATGACGTCATCGACGAGAACGACGCGACGGCCCTTGAGCAGCGGCAACATGCGCGGATCGGCGAACAGGCGCTTCTGCTGGTGCGGCGTGGTGATCGAACTCATCGGCACCGACAACTCGTCGAGATACCAGAACTTGCGCGAGGTCCCGAACGGGACATAGCGGGCGTGTCCGAGCTTCTGCGCCACAGCGCCGGCAAGCGTGAGCCCGAGGGTCGGCAAGCCCACGATCACGTCCGGCCGGTCTTCGGCGAGCCTGTCGGCAAGACAACCGGAGAGCATGTCAAGCACCGCGAAGCTCGCCTGGTTGATGATGAGGGAGGCGATGCCGTGCTGGCCGTCGGCAAGCGGCCGGATCGGCAGGAGCATCTGCCGACCGTCGGGCAAGCTTGCCGGATAGCTTTGGCGGTGCGGACCGGTGGGGTCGAAGCTTCCGGGAGAATGTATCGTCTGCCAATAATCGTGCGGCTGCATGCTGTGACCCTTGCTCCCCGGCTTCGTTCCGGACATTTCGTTCATCGCAACCGCGCGCGTCTTTGGCAATCCGCTCGCGCCCTGCAGGCCCGCCCGCAACCGTTCAGCATTTCTTGACGGAGCGTCCCGATTTAGCGGTTGTCTTTGGCCGATCGCACATTACCTTTGGCCAACGACGCCGCGACCGGGCTTTGCGAGGCTGCGCGGGCAAGATAGGAAGAGACATGTATACCGGTATCGTCCAGGCGGTGGCCCCGGTCACCAACATCATCCGTCATGACGGATACACCGAATTCCATATTCAGTTTCCCGAACCTCTGGTCGAAGGCCTGCAGATCGGCGGCAGTGTTTCGGTGGAAGGTGTCTGCCTTTCGGCGACTTCCATCAAGGGAACGACCGTAACCTTCGACGCCATGGATGCGACGCTGGAGCGCACCAATCTGTCCGACCTTTCCGTCGGCGACGGTGTCAACCTGGAGCGCTCGGCCAAACCGACGGACGAGAACGGCGGCCATGCCATTGCCGGCCACATCGCCACGACCGCGACGCTGATAGGCGCCAAGAGCGAAATGCCGGGCGCTCATATCCGCTTTTCGGTTCCCGAGGAATGGGCGAAATACATCTTCCCGCGCGGCTTCCTGGCCGTGAACGGCGCAAGCCTGACGGTCGCGGAAGCCGAAGGCAACGTGTTCCAGATCAATCTCATTCCCGAGACGCTGCGGCAAACGACCTTCCCCCGTTACAGGCCCGGCGATCGGCTGAACATCGAAGTGGACCACCAGACGATGGTGATGGTCGATGTCGTGGAACGGACGCTGACACGGCTGCTCGACAAGCGCGCCTGAGAAATGCCAGCCCGGCGAATGTTCAGTGACTCGGCCTCAGCGCCGTCCACGGCCGTTCATTGATCAGCGAGACGAGCACCTTGAAATAGTCGGCCGGCTTCTGTGCGCAGAGCCCGGGCGGAATGCCGTTGGCTGCGATCTCGGCGAGAGGCGAGCCGGAGACGATGCGAAACGGGATGCCCTTCTTCCGGAGTACGGCGACGATCGGTGTGACCGCGCCGTCCCGGACATGAAAGTCGAGGATTGCGGCCGAGATGTCCTCCTGCTCCAGAATGTCGAGCGCATCACGCACGGTTTCAGCGGTGACGACATTGACCCCCGCGCGCGACACGCTGTCGGCGGCGTCCATGGAAATGAACACATCATCCTCCACGATTAGGATTGTATCGGTGGGCAGGTTGGCTTTCATCGGCATGGCGAAGATCTCCTTTGCTGCCACAACGCCTGCAACTCGAAGTTTGTTCAGATTTTAGTCAATTCGTGAACGGCTTGGTAAACAAAGGGTTTACCGCGCTACGCGGAACAAATCGCAATTGACAGTTGCCGGTGGCGCATTCAACAGACGGGCATCGCGCCACATCGTTTTCTTTCGATGGAACCAGTGCGGTCGGCATGCGTTTTCCATTGGATCATCACAATGGGAGAATGACCATGCAGATCGTTGGAACACAAGTACACGAAGATATGGGTGGCGTTCCGGGCTACACTGTCGAGTTCGTCGGCGACGGTGGCGAAGTCGTATCCGTTCGCATGAAGCAGAGCGAAAGCGGCGATCTCAATCGGGAAAACGCCCTTGCCAAAGCGCGCGTCCTGCTTCTCCAGGTGGCCACCTTCGACGGCACCACCAAGAAGGAGCGCGACGACAACCTCGCCCGCAGCGGCGACGATGCGGTATCGGATGCCGTTCTGAGCGCCCGGCGCGCGCAGGACGAAACCGAACTCGAATCGCAGGTTGACGAGGGGCTGCTCGACACTTTCCCGGCCAGCGATCCGGTCTCCGCCACCTACTCTTCTACGGCCGGCTCGAAGGAGCGCCACTAACATTCGGATTTGATGCAGAAAAGAGGGCGTGTCGGCATCTGCCGACGCGCCTTGCAACAGTGTCAAGTGCCTCAGGGCCGCCCTCATGCCGTCATTTGATCCCTATTTCGCCACCGATACCGCCCTTCCCCTCTCCGTCATTGTCATGCGGCTGCTCATCGCCATGCTCTGCGGCGGTGCGATCGGCTTTGAACGCGAGCGGAAGAACCGGGCCGCAGGCCTGAGGACCCACATTCTCGTCTGCCTATCGAGCGCGATCGTTGCCATCCTGACCATTGAAATCGCCCACCATTCCGCCTTCCAGGGCGACTCGGCCCGCATCGATCCTCTGCGCCTGATCGAAGCCGTCACCGCCGGCGTCGCCTTCCTGGCAGCCGGTATGATCGTCTTTTCCAAGGGAGAAGTGCGCGGCCTGACCACCGGTGCGGGTCTTTGGTTCGCGGGCTCGATCGGCCTCGCCGCCGGTCTTGGTTTCTGGCACATCAGCCTACTGGCGACCACCCTGGCGCTCATCGTTCTCTGGCTCCTGCACGGACTGGAGCGCCTCGTCGTTTCAAGGCCCGACACGGACTGATCCATGTGCCAGCCAAATCAGGCAGGATACACTTCGCACCCTAGCGCAGCAGGCTCTGGCCTCCGTCGATCCATATCGGCGAGCCGCTGACATGACGCGCCCTGTCGGAGGCGAGAAACGCGATGACCTCCGCCACTTCCTCCACCTGACCCGGATGGCCGCCCGTCAGCGGTATGTCGCCCTGGGGAAAATGGACGGGCACCGTCGCCTCCTCCCGGTGGCGGATGGTGGTATTGTCGTCGATGTCGGTCTCGATCGCCCCCGGACAGACGGCATTGATCCGAATGCGGTGCTGACCGAGCTCGAGGGCCAGTTGCTGCACCATGGCAAACTGCGCCGCCTTGGTCGCGGAATAGGCTGTGGCGCCGGGGGTTGTGAACGTGCGTGTTCCGTTGATGGAGGAAACGACCACGATCGCGCCGCCTCCCGAGAGCCTCAATTTGGGCACGGCGAAATGAAGCGTCAGATAGGTTCCGCGCAGATTGACTGCGATGGTCTGATCGAATTCCTCCGGCTTCAGATCCTCGATCGGCGCCCATGTGCCGTTGATCCCGGCATTGGCCACAACCACGTCGAGCCGCCCCTTGAGGTTCCATAGCGCCTCGACGGAATCCCTCATGGCCGCCTCGTCGCTGACATCGGCAACCAGGACGAATCCATCACCACCAGCTCGCCGGATTTCCTCAAGTGCCTCGTGCAATTCGTCAGCCGTGCGACCGAGCAGCCCGATGAAGGCGCCTCGGCCGGCCAGTATCAGCGCCGCACTCTTGCCGATCCCCGATCCGGCACCGGTTACAAGCGCTACCTTTCCGCTGAAATCCATGGCGTTGCGCCCTCCACTACGATCGATCGCTACGTCTTCGGTACGTGTTCCGGCTTGCCCTTCCGCTTGGTCGAGGCCAGGGCCTCCAGTTCCTTTTCGGTCATGGATTCGACCATATCCTTGGAGGCGCCCTTGAGCGCGCTCTTCCTGGTCTCCCCGCGTTTCGCCGAGAGTGCGGCGCCCGCGGCCTTCTGTTGAGCCTTGGATTTTGCTGGCATTGAAGCCTCCTGGGTTACGAAATGACGCATGGGAGTGGCGCCTTTCGTCAAACTACCGCAGAGTGTCAAAGGTTCCGGCAGCCACGGAGACAGGCGGGATTCCTGGCGCCGTCAGGGAACCAATTCCGCATCGCAGCATTGAAAGTGCGCAATTTCGCTCGATCAAGGATCTACCTATGGATGCTCGCAGCACACAGTTCGCAATCGAAGCCGGTGAATGGCAGGCGCTCGGCGCACGCTTCGATGGAGGGGGCACGAATTTCGCGCTGTTCTCCGCCCATGCCGACCGGGTCGAACTCTGCCTGTACGACGAGAGCGGCAAGACCGAGATCGCCCGGATCGAATTGCCGGAATACACCAATGAAGTCTGGCACTGCTACCTGCCGGGAGCAAAGCCCGGCATGCTTTACGGCTACCGCGTGCACGGCCCCTATGACCCGGCCAACGGTCACCGCTTCAATCCCAACAAGCTCTTGCTCGATCCGTATACGCGCGAAATCGTCGGCGACATCGTCTGGACGAAGGCGCATTTCGGCTATGACATCGACAGCAACGAAAAGGACCTGTCGTTCAGTGCGCTCGACAATGGCGCTGACATGCCCAAGGGCCGGATCATCGATCCCCGGATCAGCCGCGAATACAGTGGTTCGCCGGTCATCCCGTGGGCGGACACGATCGTTTATGAAACCCATGTGAAGGGTTTCACCAAGCTCAACCCGGCGATCCCGGAACACCTGCGCGGTACTTTCGAGGGCCTCGGCCAGTCGGCTGCCGTCGACTACGTGAAGAGCCTCGGCATCACGTCGATCGAGCTCATGCCGATCCATGCCTTTCCCGACGACAGTCACTTGCTCGACAAGGGCCTGCGCAACTATTGGGGCTATGACACGATCGGCTTCTTCGCGCCCGCGGCGCGCTATTATGGACCAAAGGGGCTGGACGGGTTTCGCGACATGGTTCGGGCCTTTCATGACGGTGGCATCGAGGTGATCCTCGACGTCGTCTACAACCACACGGCCGAAGGCAACGAACTGGGACCGACCCTCTCCTTCAAGGGCATCGACAATTTCTCCTACTACCGCACCATGCCCGACAATCACCGCTACTACATCAACGACACGGGAACCGGGAACACGGTCAACACCTCCCATCCCCGCGTCCTGCAGATGGTGATGGACAGCCTGCGTTACTGGGTGGAGGACATGCATGTCGACGGATTCCGCTTCGATCTCGGAACCATTCTCGGTCGCGAGCCGGAGGGCTTCGACCAGCGCGGCGGCTTCTTTGACGCCGTGGCGCAGGATCCGGTCCTGTCGAAGGTCAAGCTGATCGGTGAGCCCTGGGACATCGGCCCTGGAGGATACCATGTCGGCGGCTTCCCGCCGGGTTGGGCCGAGTGGAACGACAAGTATCGCGACTCGACCCGCGACTACTGGCTGGACAAGGACAATGGCGCGCCGGACTTCGCGGCCCGACTGCTGGGCTCAGGCGACATCTACGACCTCAGGGGCCGGCGCCCGTGGGCCAGCGTCAACTTCGTCACCGCCCATGACGGCTTCACCCTCAATGACCTCGTTTCCTATGACGGCAAGCACAACGAGGCGAACGGCGAGGGCAACAACGACGGCCACAACGACAACCGGAGCCACAATTACGGCACCGAAGGCCCGACGGATGACGAGGGCATCAACGCGCTTCGCGAACGTCAGAAGCGCAATTTCCTCGCCACGCTGTTCTTTTCGCATGGGACGCCGATGCTGCTCGCCGGGGACGAATTCGGGCGCTCGCAGATGGGCAACAACAACGGCTATTGCCAGGACAGCGAGATCAGCTGGCTGCATTGGGAAAACCTGCCGCAGGGCTGCGAGGTGCTACGGGAATTCACGAAAAAGCTCATTGCCCTTCGCAAACAGCAGCCGCTGCTGCGCCGCGCCAGTTGGCGAGACGGTACGACGATCGAATGGTACAACGTGAAGGGCGGTGCCCAGCGCCCGGAGCACTGGCTGGACCGCAATCCCCTCGCGCTGAGACTGCAACGCGACGATCTCGAAAAGATCGAGGGCGCCTGGCCGGAGATCCTGATCCTGTTCAATCCCGTCGATGCGGAAATGCACTTCACGATGCCCAAGAGCCGCGGAGGCGCCAGCAATTGGCAGCTGGAACTCGACACGAGCGATCCTGTTCGGCACGGCGATCAGGTCGCTGCAACGGAGACCATGTCGCTTCTACCCCGTTCGCTCGCCCTGTTCCGCCGCGCCTGACGCGGCGGCCCCGGCGATCAAAAGGGATCCGGCTCAGATCTGTGAAGCGTCGGTGATGACCTCAAAGTCGTAGAGCGCGCCGGCGAGCTTCAAACGGCGGGCCGAGATGAGGATCGGGACGATCTCACCCCTGGCGTTGCGGATTTCCGCACGCTCGCCCGAATAACCGCCCTGCTGGTCCAGCATCGCCAGTCGTCGCTCGCGCGCATCGTTGCCGATCACCAGTCCGGCGGAAACCATTTCGTGGCCGCGGATTTCTTCCCAGGTCTTCCCCACCAACTCCAGATAGGCATTGTTGACGCGCACATAGCGCGAACTGTTCTTGCCGATGGTGGAAATCGAGAAAGCCACGGGAGACAGGTCGAAGAGCGTCTGGATAAGAGCATCCGACGCGCCTTCGGTTTTTCCGGGATCGCCGATCAAGCGGTCCAGATCCTCCAGTCCACGGGCCATCGGGACTTCGTTGTCGACGGGCATGGAGGCTTCGTCGCGAACGACCGCAACCAGACGCCACAGATCGACCTCGAGGAACAAGGGCTTGGTCGCCTCCGTCACCTCGTCCAGACTGGCGGGCAAGGCGCGCGCAGCCTGCCCCAACCGCTCGACCTCGACCGGGGACCGCGCTGCCGCGGCAAGCCCCTGATAGGCTTTGACCGCCATCTGCCTGAGGAGTTCGTAGGCTTCGCCGAGAAGGGCGCGACGGGATGCGTCCAGCGTCTCGTCGACCAGCACCATTTCATCGCTCGTCGGTAACCGTTCGAGAATCCGCCAGACGCGCGCCTCGTCGGGGCTTTCCCACGTCATCGGTGTCCCGTGCGGGGCAAACCGGATCAGCGCCAGCACGGTGTCGGTGGAAAACGCGCTCGGGTCTGCCGGACGGTCGACGCCGTCCGCCCCGACCTCGATCGCCGTCAGACGTGCGGGGCTGCCATTGTCGTCGAAGAAGAGCGAGACCTCGCGCACCTTTTCGGGAAATCCCAACCAAGGATGCTCCCGCCTGAATCCGGCCAGGGCTTGCTTGTCCAATACGGCTACGGCGTACATGTTTGCTTCTCCTCGCAATGGGCAAATCCGGACTCGGATATATGTCACGATCCAATACGTGCCGGCAGTGCGATCGGATCGATTGCGCGCCGACACGGGAGATCGCGCGGTCCGAACGACCGTCCCGTGGGATTGCCGCAGGTGGCGCATCTCAAATTCTAGCAAACCGTGAATCGTTTGCGCACTGCTAACTGCGGAGCAGTTGGTGAACAACTAGATTTCGCTGTCGATGGATAAACCGCAAGAATCGAAGGATTTTCAGGGAAGTTCATGCCAAGACCTCGGAAATCGAGGCTGTGCAATCGCCTCCGTATTCAACAAGACGGACCGTGCCGGCCCGAAATGGACCGGGAACTGCAGCAAGTGCCAAAAAAAGTAAGGCGGCCCGGTGGCCGCCTTTTCGGTTAGCTCACTGCATCCTGCCTCAGAAGAAGGCCTGGATGCCGGTTTGCGCTCGGCCAAGGATCAGCGCATGAACGTCATGCGTGCCCTCGTAGGTGTTGACCGTCTCCAGGTTCTGCGCGTGACGCATGACGTGATACTCGATCTGGATGCCGTTGCCGCCGTGCATGTCGCGGGCCTGGCGGGCGATGTCGAGCGCCTTGCCGCAATTGTTGCGCTTGATCAGCGAGATCATTTCCGGAGCGAACTGGTGCTCGTCCATCAGCCGGCCGACGCGCAGCGAGGCAAACAGGCCGAGCGTGATTTCCGTCTGCATGTCGGCGAGCTTCTTCTGGTAGAGCTGCATGCCGGCAAGCGGCTTGCCGAACTGCTTGCGATCGAGGCCATATTGACGCGCACGATGCCAGCAATCCTCGGCCGCCCCCATGACGCCCCAGGAAATGCCGTAGCGGGCGCGGTTGAGGCAGCCGAACGGACCCTTGAGGCCGGAAACGCCCGGCAGGATCGCATCTTCGCCCACCTCGACGCCGTCCATGACGATTTCGCCCGTGACCGAGGCGCGCAGTGACAGCTTGCCGCCGATCTTCGGTGCAGAGAGGCCCTTCATGCCCTTTTCGAGCACGAAGCCGCGGATCTCGCCGCCATGGGCTTCCGACTTCGCCCAGACGACGAAGACGTCGGCGATCGGCGCAGTGGAGATCCACATCTTGGAGCCGCGCAGACGATAGCCGCCCTCGATCTTCTCCGCACGGGTCTTCATGCCGCCGGGATCGGAGCCGGCATCCGGCTCGGTCAGGCCGAAGCAGCCGACCCATTCGCCGGTGGCGAGCTTGGGCAGATATTTCTTGCGCTGGTTCTCGTCGCCATAGGCGTAGATCGGGTGCATCACCAGCGACGACTGCACCGAGTTCATCGAGCGATAGCCGGAATCGACACGCTCGATCTCGCGGGCCACCAGGCCATAGGCCACGTAGCTCGCATTGGCGCAGCCATATTCTTCCGGCAAGGTAATGCCGATCAGGCCGAGTTCGCCCATCTCGTTGAAGATCTCGCGGTCAGTCTTCTCATCGAGATAGGCCTTGGTGATGCGCGGCAGCAGCTTGTCCTGCGCATAGGCGCGCGCGGTGTCGCGGATCATGCGCTCGTCTTCGGTGAGCTGCTCGTCGAGCAGGAACGGATCGTCCCACTGGAAGCCCGCAGCCGCCGGCTTGTCCTTGGTCTGAGGGCGTACGCTCATGAAAATTCCTTTCGCATCACAGTCCTCATGAAACTAATGCGCTATCGGCCGACGCGCAAATTTTTCCATACGTCATTCCGGGGCACGCGCAGCATGAACCCTCAGATTTGCAATCGCAAATCGGGGAATCTCGAGATTCCGGATATGGTCCGCGCGGACTATTCCGGAATGACAATGCATTATCCTTCCAGCTTTTCGTTGGCGACGATCTCGATGCCGAAACCGGACAACCCCTTGTAGTCATGCACCGAGGAGGTCAGGTTGACGATCGAGGTGATCCCGAGATCGCGCAGGATCTGCGCGCCAACGCCGACTTCGCGCCATTGCCGGTTGCGATCGGCTTCCGCCGATTTCTGTTCGCCGACCGGCTCGACGGGAACCCCGGCCGCACCGTCGCGCAGATAGACCAGCACGCCACGGCCGGCCTTCCTGAAATGATCCAGCACGATCTGCATCCGCGCCTGGCCGGTGAAGAGATCCTTGACGATGTTGGGCTTGTGCAACCGCGTCAG
>JAHRYZ010000050.1:1238-20186 GCA_020621905.1 Rhizobium sp. | reverse complement strand
CCTGCAGGCGCTGCTGAACTACATCGGCGAGCATGCGAGCGAACTGTCCAACCAGTTCGGCCTGATCTCCAAGTCTTCGGTCGGCTCGCTGCAGCGCGGGCTGCTGGTACTGGAACAGCAGGGGGCGGAACATTTCTTCGGCGAACCGGCGCTCGCCGTCACCGACATCATGCGCACCACCAATGACGGGCGCGGGGCGATCTCGGTGCTGGCCGCCGACAAGCTGATGATGAACCCGCGGCTCTATTCGACCTTCCTTCTGTGGCTGCTGTCGGAGCTGTTCGAGGAACTGCCGGAGGTGGGCGATCCGGACAAGCCGAAGCTGGTGTTCTTCTTCGACGAAGCGCATCTTTTGTTCAACGACGCGCCAAAAGTGCTGATCGAGCGCATCGAGCAGGTCGTGCGCCTCATCCGTTCCAAGGGCGTCGGCGTCTATTTCGTCACGCAGAACCCGCTCGACGTGCCCGACACCGTGCTGGCGCAGATGGGCAACCGCATCCAGCATGCGCTCCGCGCCTATACGCCGCGCGAGCAGAAGGCGGTGAAGACGGCGGCGACCACGTTTCGCCCCAACCCGGCCTTCGACTGCGAGACCGCGATCACCATGCTCGGCACCGGCGAGGCGCTGGTCTCGACGCTGCAGGCCAAGGGCATTCCCTCGATCGTCGAGCGCACGCTGGTGCGCCCGCCGGCCAGCCGCCCCGGGCCGATCAGCGAGGCCGAGCGCCGCGCGGTGATCAATGTGAGCCCGGTCGCCGGGGTGTATGACAAGGATCTCGACCGGGAATCGGCCTATGAGATCCTGGCGGCCCGCGAGCAGAAGGCGGCCGAGGCCGAGGCCGCAAGGCGCGCCGAAGAGGAACGCGAGGCCCGCGGCGAGGAAAAGGATTCGGCCGCCGGCCGCTGGTCGCTGCCGGGCTTCGGCGACAAGGAAGAGGACGACCGCACGGCGAAGCCCACGACGCGCCGGACTTCGGGCTATCAGCGCGAAACGGTGATCGAGGCGGCGATGAAGAGTGCCGCCCGCTCGGTCGCCACCTCGGTCGGCCGCGCCATCGTGCGGGGGATTTTGGGAAGCCTGAAGCGGTAAGGCTTCCTGGCCTTCTTGCCGTTCGCACCTTTCATGAAACAGGAAACAAGAGGGTTCTCTTCCGCATACGGAGCACGCCCTTGCCCCTCACCCTGACCCTCTCCCCGTAAACGGGGAGAGGGGATGGCCGCGGCGGTGCCGCTTGTCCCTTCTCCCCGTTCACGGGGAGAAGGTGCCGGCAGGCGGATGAGAGGCTATCGGCCTACGGCACATGACCGTGCATCCGCGGCATTCCCGGCCGCCTCAATCTCCGCAGAGACGCGCGCGCCCTGCCGGGCACGCCGGACGGCCAAAACCTCGCCGTAGAAGTGCCCCGCCGACAAACACAACCAAAGGACGCACACAAAAAGAACACAAACAAAAAGTTGACGCGAGACGGCCGGGCGTGTATCAAGGCTCATCGATACTTTGTTTGCCGATATTTGTTTATGGCGCCTCGCGCCTCTGGACGAACTTCCCCCTCTCAAAAGTCGAAACAACCGTCGGGCGTCGTTCGACGGAACACAATGTTGCTATGAAAGGGTTCGTCATGACCACCGGCACAGTAAAATGGTTCAATTCCACCAAGGGCTTCGGCTTCATTCAGCCTGACAACGGCGGCGCGGACGTCTTCGTCCACATCTCGGCCGTCGAACGCGCCGGTATGCGCGATCTCGTCGAAGGCCAGAAGATCTCCTTCGAGCTGGAACGCGACAACAAGTCGGGCAAGATGTCCGCCGGCCAGCTGCGGCCGCTTGAAGCTTCAGCTGGCGCGACCACGGATGTTTGCGTGGCGGGCGAAGTTGAGAAGGCGGGCGGATGTCTGCCTTTACGTTGCAGAACCTTGAACGCTAGGGATGCAAACGGAATTAAATACACGACAAGATTGCATACCTCAAGCTGCGCGATGAAGCGCACGGCGGCGGGTCAAGCCGAGCGACGGCTTGCCGTGCCGACAGAAACGGATCGGACTACATGAACGCCAATATCAACGCCCACGCACCTGCTGCACCTGCCGACGACAATGTCGGAGCGTGGTTGAAGATCCTGGCGCGCTACCGACAGCCGAGCCTGGCGCGCAGCGCCTTCGAACTGGTCATCACCCTGGTGCCGCTCGCCCTGTTCTGGGCCATCGCCTATGTCTCGTTCATCAACGGCGTGTGGATCGGCCTCCTCGCCATCCTTCCGGCCGGCGCCTTCCTGCTGCGGCTGTTCATGATCCAGCACGATTGCGGCCACGGCTCGTTCTTCGCCCGCCGCCGGCTCGACGACTGGACCGGCCGTCTGATCGGCATATTGACGCTCACGCCTTACGACTACTGGCGCGGTGCATGCCGCCCACCATGCCGGCCGGCAATCTCGACGAACGCGGCGTCGGCGACATCACCACGCTGACGGTCGACGAATACCATGCCCTTTCGCCGCGCGGCCGCCTCGCCTATCGCCTCTACCGCCATCCGGCGGTGATGTTCGGCATCGGCCCGGCCTGGCTCTTCCTGTTCAAGCAGCGCCTGCCCTTCGGCATGATGAAGGACGGCAAGCTGCCGTGGATCTCGACCCTGGGCACCAATCTCGGCATTCTCGTCTTTTCGGCGTTGATGATCTGGGCTGTCGGCCTCGTTCCCTTCCTCGTCATCCACCTGCCGGTCGTGCTGATCGCAGGCGCCACCGGCATCTGGCTGTTCTACGTCCAGCACCAGTTCGAGGAGACGCACTGGTCGAAGGGCGACGAGTGGAAGTTCCCCCAGGCCGCCCTGCACGGCGCCTCGCACTACGACCTGCCGCTCGCACTGCGCTGGATGACCGGCAATATCGGCATCCACCATGTGCATCACCTGGCCAGCCGCATTCCCTATTACCGCCTGCCGGAAGTCCTGCGCGACCATCCGGAACTCGCCGGCATCGGCCGCATCACCCTGTGGCAGAGCCTACAATGCGTAAGGCTCGCCCTGTGGGACGAGAAGAGCGGCAAGCTCCTCTCCTTCCGCGAAGCCGAAGGCGCCGGCGCCACCGCCTGATTGCTGCCCGTGGCCGGCATCAGGCCGGCCGCCGCGCCACCCCGACACGACCCTACCTTTTCAAGGAACGACCATGCACGAACTCACCCCCACCCAGATCCGCGGCCTGAAGCTTGCCAAGGACGGGGACCTCTTCCCCGCCGAGGGCAAGAAATGGACGCATCTCAACGCCGAGATCACCTATGCCCGCAGCGACCGCTTCAAGGAGCGCCCGCAGAAGATCAAGTTCCTGAAGACCGGGACGCTCAACGAACTGCGCGACTTCGGCCTTCTGCAGACCCTCAACCCCGACGTCGACGTCGAGGAATCCGCCCATGGCATCACCATGGCCGGCAAGATGTGGCTGCTGCGGAACAAGTGAGCAGGCGGAGGGTCCTTTTCGGAGGGCCTTGAAGGACTAACGTCCCGTCGGCAGCGTCCCAATCAGCCTGTTGCCCCTCATCCGCCTGCCGGCACCTTCTCCCCGCAAGCGGGGAGAAGGGACAAGCGGCACCGCCGTGGCCATTCCCTCTCCCCGCCTGCGGGGAGAGGGCTGGGGTGAAGGGCAAGAGCGCCTCGGCGAGGCGAAGCCACGGGATGGCTGCGCACTTGCCCCCCTCATCGGCTCACGCTCGGCCTTCTCCCCGCTGGGGAGAAGAGGGAATTCCCCTTCAGAGCGTCGCGCTGTCGATGACGAAGCGGTATTTCACGTCGCTCGTCAGCATGCGGGCATAGGCCTCTTCGATCTCCGTTGCCGCGATCATCTCGATGTCGGCGACGATGCCGTGCTCGGCACAGAAATCCATCATCTCCTGGGTCTCGGCAATGCCGCCGATCGTCGAACCGGCGATCGAACGACGCTTCATGATCAGCGGGAAGACGGCCGGCGACGGATGCGGATGCTCCGGCGCACCGACCAGCGTCAGCGTGCCGTCGCGCTTCAGCAGATTGACAAAGGCATCCAGATTATGGCTTGCGGCCACCGTATCGACGATCAGGTCGAACGAGTTGGCGTGCGCCTTCATCTCGTCGGCATTGCGCGACACGACGACCTCGTGGGCGCCGAGATCGAGAGCAGCCTGACGCTTGTTCTCCGACGTGGTGAAGGCGACGACATGGGCGCCGAGGGCGCGGGCGAGCTTCACGCCCATGTGGCCCAGACCGCCGATGCCGACGATGCCGACCTTCTTGTCCGGTCCGGCCTTCCAGTGGCGCAGGGGCGACCACAGCGTGATGCCGGCGCAGAGCAGCGGCGCCACGGCGGCGAGGTTTTCGGCCGGGTGGCGGACCTTGACGACGAACTTGTCCTTGACCGTGATCGACTGCGAATAGCCGCCGAGCGTGTGGCCCGGCTTGTCCGCCGTCGCGCCGTTATAGGTGCCGGTGAAGCCGTGTTCGCAATACTGTTCCAGGCCGTCGTCGCAAGCATAGCAGCTCTGGCAGCTGTCGACCATGCAGCCGACGCCGACCGTATCGCCGACCGCAAAGCCGGTGACGGCCGAGCCGACGGCGCTGACATGCCCGACGATCTCATGGCCGGGCACGCAGGGGTACTGCGTGCCGGCCCATTCGGAGCGCACGGTGTGCAAGTCGGAATGGCAGACGCCGCAATAGGCGATGGCGATCTGCACGTCGTTCGGCCCCACGTCGCGGCGGGGAATTTCCATCGGTTCAAGCGATTTGTCGGCGGCATAGGCGCCGAAGGCCTTGGTCAGCATGGCAGTCTCCAATGATGTTGAGGGATGAAGGACCCCGGAAGATCCGGGGCGAAGCCGGCCGCGGGGAGGATCAGCGGTCGGAATACTGGTCGTCGGTGACCTGTTCGAGCCAGTCGACGGTCTTGCCGTCGAGGGCTTCGTGGATGGCGATATGGGTCATGGCGACCGTCGCCGAGGCGCCGTGCCAGTGTTTCTCGCCGGGCGCGAACCAGACGACGTCGCCGGGGCGGATTTCCTCGATCGGGCCGCCCTCGCGCTGGACGAGGCCGAGGCCTGCCGTGACGATCAGGGTCTGGCCGAGCGGGTGGGTATGCCAGGCCGTGCGGGCGCCGGGTTCGAAGGTGACGGCGGCGCCGGCCGCACGGGCCGGAGACGGCGCCTCAAACAGCGGGTCGATGCGTACGGTGCCGGTAAACCAGTCCGACGGTCCCTTGCCGGAGGGCCGCGATCCAACTCTCTTGATGTCCATGATGTGCTCCCGCGGGCCGTGTGATCGAGGGCGTGTCGCCACGCCCCACTGATCGACTATAGCCGACAAGATTTATTTCAATTAGACCATATAAAAAGATTGCACTTATATCGAGGATCAATGAATGAGGCGCGAAGACCTAGGCGACCTGATGGCCTTCCAGAGCGTGGCGGAGGAGCGCAGCTTCACCCGGGCGGCGGCACGGCTCGGCACGTCGCAATCCTCACTCAGCCTGATCGTGCGCCGCCTCGAGGAGCGGCTGGGCGTGCGCCTCCTGACCCGCACGACCCGCAGCCTGGCGCCAACCGAAGCCGGGGAGCGCTTGCTGGCGGCGCTGGCCCCCGCCTTCGGCAGCATCGAACAGGAACTGGAGGCGCTTGGCCAGTACCGCGAAAGACCGGCCGGCAATTTCAGGATCACCGCCACCCAGCATGCGATCGACACCGTGCTGTGGCCGGCGCTGTCGAAGATACTCAGGCGCTATCCCGACATCAAAGTGGAACTGTTCTCCGACCTCGCGCTGACCGACATCGTGGCGGAGCGCTTCGACGCCGGCGTACGGTTCGGCGAACAGGTGGAGAAGGACATGGTGGCAGTGCGCATCGCCCCCGATGCCCGCCTTGTCGTGGTCGGCGCGCCGGACTATCTGGCCAACCGCCCGACGCCGCTCAGCCCGCGCGACCTGACCCAGCACGACTGCATCAACACCCGCCTGCCGACCTATGGCGGCTTCTATGCCTGGGAGTTCGAAAAGGACGGCCAGGAGATCCGCGTCCGGGTGGACGGCCAGCTGGTGTTCAACGACGTCGGGCAGGTGCTGTCGGCGGCGCTGGAGGGCTATGGGCTGGCCTTCCTGTTCGAGGACATGGTGCGGGACCATCTGGCGGAAGGCCGGCTGGTTCAATTGCTCGACGACTGGACGCCGCCCTTTGCCGGCTATCACCTCTACTATCCGAGCCGCCGCCACGCCTCGCCCGCCTTTTCGCTGCTGGTCGAGGCGCTGCGGTATCACGCACCCGGATCCTGACCGCGCCGCTGCCTGCGCCACGCCTGGAAGAACGTGAGCGCCACGCCGAGGGCAAATCCCGGAAGGGCGGCCAGCACGCCGATCGAGACGGCGCCCATTTCGCAGCCGCCCGAATCGCCCGGCGTGCCGCAGCGCGGATCGAACAGATGGAAAAGCGTCAGCACCAGAAGCGTCGTGACGATCGGCAGGCCGATCAGTCCGACCAGTCCAAAAATCAATGCCCTCACCACCGTCCAAACCATTGCGCCCTCCCCGGCCACGCCCGTCGCCCTCAGGCAAAGAATCATACGCCATTCCCTCGCGCCTGGGAAATCGCCGCTGCAGGATGGCACCTGAGGCCCTGCGGCTTGGCGTGTGAAAGAATTCTGCGGCGGGGTCGGCATTTCCCTTGCCAAAGGCCGGTATTCGGGCGATTCTGCGATACCCGCAGAAATCGAAATGCCGAAGAATCTTCATTCCTTCATTGCAATCCGTGGCAAATGGCCTATATTGCAGGCATCGAAGATTGCTAGTGTGTTTGTCTACGCGCCTCGGCGCACCGTCAGATCTCCTCTCAACGTCGATCAAGCCGGACGAATATCTCACCGGCGAACCCAACGATTGAAAGGATATCGTTATGAATACTGGCACCGTAAAGTGGTTCAACAGCACCAAGGGCTTCGGCTTCATTCAGCCTGACGAAGGCTCGACCGACGTATTCGTTCACATCTCCGCCGTTGAACGGTCGGGTATGCGCGAACTCGTCGAAGGCCAGAAGGTCTCCTACGACATCGTGCGCGACAAGAAGTCGGGCAAGAACTCGGCGGACAACCTCCGGGCTGCGTAATTGTCATTCGCCAAGGCTGACCACGGATGTACTGGCAGTCAAGGCTTTGAGTGACAGGAAGAGGTCGGGGTAACGCCCGGCCTTTTTGATTTGTCCCAGGTTCTCGTGTTCCGCGGGACAGGTCGTGAAAGGACCCTATCATGCGTAAATCGTATCCCCGCGTGGGCGATCGGGTCTTGCTTCGGGACGGCATTTCCGGCACCAGCCGGAACAGGCTGGCCTGTCGCATCGTTACGGTTTTGCCCGCCGAACATGGCGAGCCGGAATACCGCGTCCGTTTCGACGCGGAGAATTTCGAACGCCGCGTCACCCTGTCCGACATCGACGGCATTGAAACGTCGTCGGGAACAGTGGAGAAGCAGCAGCAGGCGACGGTCAAGGCCGAACCCTGGCTGAAGCCCTCTTCGATCCGCGTCGGGCGCTAGTCTTTCAACCCTCTAACACTAAACGGCGCTCGGGCGCCGATGGAAAGGAAATCCCTTGCAGGTTCTCGTTCGAGACAACAATGTCGACCAGGCACTCCGGGTACTGAAGAAGAAGATGCAGCGCGAAGGTCTCTTCCGCGAAATGAAGGCCCGCAGCGCCTTCGAAAAGCCTTCTGAAAAGCGCGTGCGCGAAAAGGCCGAAGCCGTTCGCCGCCTGCGCAAGCTGGCTCGCAAGAAGATGCAGCGCGAAGGCCTTCTGCCGATGCCGAAAAAGGCTGCTATTCGCCCCGCTCGCTAATGGCCTCACCCGCGGCCTGCGCCCTCGCTTGGGCGCAAGCCGTCCTCCGTCCCCTTTCGGAAGGCTGATCCCATGACCGCGACCAAAGACAAATTCTTCAAGCCCGGTAAAGTCGATGCCCGCGACAAGGCGGCAACGACGGACCATACCGCGCGCGCCATCATCGCAGCGGAATCGACCGCGCGTGACAAGAAGACCGAGAAGCTGAAGGCCATGCGCATGCTGCGCGAAGCCGAGGCAAGCCCGGACGTGCCGGCAAAGCCGGCCAAGCGGGCGACCAAGAAGGCCGCGCCGAAGGCCGGCTGACGGCTTACCGCGCCGGCCCCTTCTTTCGGTGGCAGCACCGTTTCCCCGACATTGCCCGACAGGCCCCAATTCCTCACCGACGCCGCGCAGGCGTTGCGGATGCGGTCGGCCGCGTTCTAAAAGATCAGCCAGGCGCCCTCCGCCCGTTCGGGTGAGCGAGTGTTCGACGGTAGAAACGGAAAAGCACGACAGATGATCTGGCACAAAAGCGGCGGTTCGATTTCCTCCTATGCCGGCGGCGCCGCGTTGGCGGCCCTTTTGGGCGGCTTCGGCCTGATCGCCGACGAGGTGAGCGAAGGCGAGACGATGACGATCGATCAGGCCGTGCTTCTGGCGCTGCGCACGCCCGGCGACCCGGCCGATCCGATCGGCCCGGCCTGGGTGGAGGAGGCCGCCCGCGACATCACCGCGCTCGGCAGCTTCTCGGTGCTGTTCATCTTGATCACCGTGGTCGTCATTCATCTCTTCCTCATCGGGCGGACACGCACGGCCTGGTTCCTCACGGTATCGGTGATCGGCGGCACACTCTTGAGCAGCGGGCTCAAATCCCTGTTCGACCGCCCTCGCCCAGATCTCACGGGCGTCGCGCGCGTCTTCACCACCAGCTTCCCGAGCGGCCACGCGACCGTTTCGGCCGTCGTCTACCTGACGCTCGGCGCTTTGCTTTCGGAAATGGCCGAGAGCCGCGGCCAGAAGATCCTCTATCTCGGATCGGCGGTGCTGCTCACCGTGATGGTGGGGCTCAGCCGCGTCTATCTCGGGGTGCACTATCCGACCGACGTGCTCGCCGGATGGTCGATCGGCGCCGGCTGGGCGCTTGCCTGCGCAATGCTCGCGCATCTCTACCGGCAGCGCTCCGCAGCCAGGGCGTAGCGGGCGGTCGCGGCCAGGGGCCGGCGACCGCCCGGATGCCTTACTTCACCGGCTTGATCGAGGCGATGATGCCGACGAAGTCCTTGAGATGCTTTTCCTGGTCGCCCTTCGATCCCCAATAGGTCATCAGCAGGAGCTTGCCCGGCCTGGGCGACATCATGGTCACGCCGACCGAAACCGGGCCGTCCTCGTCCTCGCCTTCCCATTCGATGGTCGAGACGTCCATGCCGTTCAGCTTGTTGTCGGTCTCGCCCTGCGTCGCCTGGTCGACCTTCACGCCGTTCTCCTCGAGGAAGGCGAAGATGTCCTCGATGATCTTGTCGCTGGTCTGTTCCTCCGCCACTTCGATCGAAAGATAGACGGCATCGTCGCCGGAGACGGCTTCGACGCCGTGGTCGATTTCGGTCGGGTTCCAGCTGTCGGGAATGGTGACGCTGGCGACCGGTGCATCGGCGGGGAGCCGGATTTCGGCCGCGAGTGCTGCGACCGGCAGGGCGAAGGCGAAGAAGGCGGCGATGAGGGTCGATTTCATGAGCATATCCGTGGTTGAAACAGCGCTATCCGGGACACGGCAAGGGCCTCGTCGGTTCCGGCGCCGGAGACATTACAGAATTCTGATGAAAATCGGGCAAGGGCGATATGGATCTCGCCCGGTCCAATTCTGGTTGGATCGGGCGAAATCGGATCACGTCAGGGCGGGTTCGCGGCGGACCGTCAGCGCTTCGACGCGGTGAGCGCGAAATAGGTGCCCTGCGGGTCCTCGCATTGCAGGATGAAGCTGCCGCCGGGGACGGATTCGGGTCCGAAAAGGATCTTGCCTCCGGCCTGCTTCACGCGCTCGACCGCTGCATCGATGGCATCGACCGTGATGTAATAGCCCCAGAAGGGCGCGGTCACCATGGGCGGCTTGGTCATCATGCCGCCGATCGCCTTGCCGCCCTTGGCGAAGCACTGGTAGATCCCCATCGCGCCCATGTCGACGGCCATGTCCTTTTCCCAGCCGAACATGTTCTGATAGAAGGCGAAGGCCTCCTCGCCATTGCCGGCCATCAGTTCGGCCCAGCCGAACGTGCCCGGCGTGCCGGCGGCGGGTTCCGGCGGCATCGGACCTTCCGGCATGATCACCTTGAGGAGGCTGATCACGGCGCCCTGCGGATCGGCAACGACGGCGAAGCGCCCGACGCCGGGAATGTCCTCCGGCGCGTGACAGACCGCGCCGCCATTGTCGGCGAACTTCTTCGCCATGGCATCGACGTCGTCGACCGCGACGTAGCCCGTCCAGTGGGGCGGAATGCCCCTGGCCTTCATGTCCTCGGTGAGCTGCATCATGCCGGCGACACCCATGTCGTAGCCGGGAACGCCGAGGATCGTGTAGTCGACGCCGGGCATGCCGCTGTCCTTGGCCGTCCAGCCGACGACCTTGGTGTAGAATTCGGCGGCGGACGCCGTGTCGGTGGGCATCAGTTCGTACCAGATGAATGTGCCTTGCATGGCCCGTTCCTTTCTTTTCTGTGGCGGAATAGAGTTCAGTTGCACGCCGTTGAGCACGCGCCGGTGGGACGGTCAGCCCCGGGCCGCGGCCTCGAGACCGGCGATGTCGAATTTCACCATCTTCAGCATCGCCTCGGTGACGCGCTTGGCCCTGGCCGGATCCGGATCCGACATCAGTTCGCCGAGCCTGGTCGGCGTGATCTGCCAGCAGAGCCCCCAGCGGTCGCGCAGCCAACCGCACTGCTCGGTCGAGCCGCCCTCGCTCAGCGCGTTCCACAGATGGTCGATCTCCTCCTGGCTGTCGCAGCCGACGATGATCGAGAAGCTGTGGTTGAACGGATCGAGCGGCCCGGCCTCGATGGCCATGTAGCGCTGGTCGCCAAGGGTGAAGCCGGCGAGCTTGACGCTGCCGGCCGGGCCGCTCGGCGTCTCGGCGGGGATGGCAGAAATCCATTCGATCGAGGAGCCGGGAATCAGCGAGGTGTAGAAGCTGACCGCCTTTTCCATGTCTTTCTCGAACCAGAGATGTTGGGTGACCTTCATCTTGCTCTCCTTTGCTGCCGATCGGCCCCGCGGGGCTTTCGATGGGATGTACAAGTCCGGGCGAATATGGACGGACGACCACGGCAGCAGTCCGGTGTCGGGTCGAGGCTCATGCCCGGCGCTGCATTTCGCTGGTCATGAACGTCTTGAACGTGCCGTCCGGCAGGCGCACGCTGCCGGAGAAGGTGCGGCGGCCATCATCGATGAAGCTTATGACATCATGATAAACGTCGGTCTTCTGCGGGTCCTCGAAGCTCGGGCCTTCCGCCTCCAGCGTCAGCGTCTTGCCGTCCGGCTCGATCCAACCCTTGTAGATCCAGAGCTTGTCCATCATGGAACCGATCCAGGTGCCGACATATTGGCCGAGCCTAGGGTCGTAGCCGAGCGTCATGACCATCTGGCCGGGATTGCCGTCGGGCATGGCGCCCCTGCCCTCGGCCACGAACCACAGCCCGCCGACCGAGCGGACCGTCTCCGTCCAGACCTTTGCCGGATCGTTCGGATCGTAGTTTTCATGGCCGGAGCTTGAGGTGACGACCCAGTCGCCGACGAGCTTTTCAAGAAAGCGGTGCTCCTCGCGGGGCTTGGAAAATTCCATGACTTCTCCTCCTCGGTTGGGGCAGCCTTCAATGGCAGCAGGTCGCCGCCTTCGGGCGCGTCTCGTATTCGTCGTGGCGCTTGACGAAGTCCATGGTCGACCCCTCGTTGCGGCCGAGCGGGGCGCAGTCGAGGATCATCATCGTGCCGAGCATTTCCTCGCCGCCGCGGGCATAGTTGGAATAGGTGTGGTAAACCGTACCGTCTGTATCACGGTAGAAGGACGAGAGACCCGGAAGTTCGTCATGGGCCTGCTCGGCCGGCGTCTCGCGAAAATTGTAGGTGACCGGCCCGGCGGCAAGCTCCTCCTTGGTGAAGGAGACGTGGTAGTCGAAATTGAAGTCGGAGCCGAAGACGACACCCAGGGAAATGCCAGTCCATGCGGCGCTTAGGCCTCGATCTTGTCGAGCGGGGCGCGACACGCAGACGAATGAAACGTCGTGGTTGTTGAGGTGGACGATGGCGCCGTCAAGATGATCGGCGAGGAAGGAGCAGCCGGGGCAACCGGCCTCCCAGTCCGGGCCGAACATGAAATGGTAGACCACCAGCTGGCTGCGTCCGTCGAACAGCTCGGCCAGCGTCTTGCGGCCGGTGGGCGTGGTGAAGACATAGTCCTTGTCGACCTTGACCCAGGGCAGCGCCAGGCGATCGGCATTGATCCGGTCGCGCATCCGGGTCATTTCCTTTTCCTTCATGAGAAGTGTGCGGCGCGCTTCCAGCCATTCATCGCGGGATACGACAGAATGTTCCATTCTTCCCTCCTCCAGGACCGGTTTCATCTGACATGGTGTTGGCATCAACATATTGATACATGTCAACGAGCCCCTGATTCCGTATTCCACGACCATCCATGTGCGCGATACGTGCCTGTGCCTGCATGCCCAGCGGGCCGCGCGGGCGCTGGCGCGCCGCTTCGACACCGCGCTGAAGGCGCTCGGGCTGACCAACGGCCAGTTCTCGCTGATGATGGCGCTGAACCGCCCCGAGCCGCCGCCGATGGGGCCGGTGGCGCAGTTGCTCGCCATGGACCGCACGACGCTGACGGCAGCGCTGAAGCCGCTCCAGCGGCGCGGCTGGGTGTCGATCGAGACCGATCCGAAGGACCGGCGCGGCAAGCGGCTGCGCCTCACCGCCGACGGCGCCGCCGTACTCTCGGCCGCCGTGCCGATCTGGCGCGAGACCCATGCCGCCGTCGAGGCCGAACTTTCGTCGGGCGATCCGGATGGTTTGCGACGAGATCTGCTGGAGATCGCCGCGGTAACGCTGCGACCATCCCCTCTCCCCGCCTGCGGAGAGAGGGTTAGGGTGAGGGGCAGGCGATAAGATCGCCTACACCGATCCTGCTATTGCGGCGCTTGAGCGCTGTGCTCCGCCGGAAACGGAAACATGGCAATCCCCCCTCATCCGCCTGCCGGCACCTTCTCCCCGCAGGCGGGGAGAAGGACGCAAGATCCTTACCCGAACCTTCCCTTCAACCTCGCATCTCCGGCAAAATCGGCGATCGCAAAGCCGACAAGCCGGCGGGGGAAGTCGCAGAGCGCCTGGACGCCGGAGGACGAGAGCCGGATGCGCCAGGTCTGGCGTTCGACGGGCTCGCGGGCGGCGAAGGCGTTTGCGGTCAGGAGCGCGATGTTCCTGCCGCCTTTCGGATCACGGACCGAACGATAGAGGATCGCCTCGATCCCGCCGGCCCGCGCCGTGTCGGCGAGCGCCTGGCAGGCGGTATAGTCGAGCGGATCGGTCCAGGCCGGCTCGTCTTTCACCAGGGGCGGCACGGTCAGGTCGATGGCACGCTCGGTGGCGATCCGGGCGGAAAAGGCGGTGTAGTCGCTGGCATTGGCGGGCAGCGGCGTGGCGGGCGATTCGGCGTAGAACAGCAGGCGGTAGAAGGCCATTTCGGCGAGCGCCGTGTCGACCTTTTCCGCCGCGTAATAGACGCCGAGCGTGCGCCCGGCGCGGCGGAAGCGAACCGTGCGGATAGACGCCGCCATAGCGAACGGCGTCGCCAGCAGATAGTCGAGCCTGGCGCATTCGGGCGAAAGGCCGGCTTGGTCTCTTCCAGCAGGCTTTCGAGCAGGGTCTGCTCGACGCTGTCGACCAGTTTCATGGTCGAGACCTGATGCTGCGCCTCGACCAGCCGCCAGAAGGCGCCTGCGATGACGGCAGCCTCAGACGAGAGCGCGGCGGGCGTCCAGGTAGGCAAGGACATCGACGAGGCCCGAAACGGTTGCGATCTTGGTGAGGGGCGCGCCGCCGAGCACGGTGTTCTCGGCCTTCAGCCAGGCGCGCGCGACGGCCTCGTCGCCGCCGGTGATGGCATCCAGCGAGCGGAACAGGCGGATGAACAGCAGCGACAGTTCAAACGGCTTGGTGCCGCGTTCGAGACGGAAATCCAGCCGCTTCATGCGCGATATGCTGGCCTCCGACACGCCGATCACGGTCGACAGCTGGCGCGCCGACAGCCCCAGCCGATCGGCGGCGGCGATCACCGCCTTGGTGACGGTCGCGGCTTCCGAGACGGGCGGTTTTGCATATTCGAGCGGTTGATGCAGCATGGCGCGATCCTTTCCTCGGAAAGAATATAGTGCATTTTTGTCTGCAGGAGAAGATAGAAAACTGGGGTGGCGAATCGATGGGGGTCTGCCCCTCATCCGCCTGCCGGCACCTCGGCCGGCCCTTCGCTTGGGCTCAGGGCGTTCGTCGTTCGAAACGATTCACTGGAACGTTTCGTCGGCTGCGCCGACCATTCCTCACCCCCGCAGGCGGGGAGAGGGTCAGGGTGAGGGGCAAAGGTCGGCGGAACGCGAGCGGATGATGGTGAGCGACAGGTCCGCCCGCCCTCGCCCTTCGAGGGTCGCTGACGCTCCCGCCCCAGGGTGAGGACTCACCATTTGCCTGAACACGAGCCGACATAAGAAAAAAGGCCGGCGTGAGGCCGGCCTTCTGGCGGTGGATCGGTTTGGAAATGCAAGGAGGCGATGAAGCCGGGCGGCAATCCTACTGCCTACTGCCTACCCACCTCAGGCAACCGAGACCGGAACCTCGGTCGAGGTGCGCATGGCGTGGCTGTAGGGGCAGACGATGTGGGCGGCGGCGACCAGCTGGCCAGGGCGCGTTCGATGCCCGGAAGGTCGGCGGTGATCGCCACTTCGATGCCGAAACCGGTGCCGTCTTCGCGCGGGCCGATGCCGACGCGAGTGGTGATCTTGGCGTCGTCCGGGATCTTCACCTTTTCCTTGCCGGCGACGAATTTCAGCGCGCCGAGGAAGCAGGCGGAATAGCCGGCGGCGAACATCTGCTCGGGATTGGTGCCGGTGGCGCCATCACCGCCGAGTTCCTTCGGAACGGTCAGCGTCACGTCGAGGACGCCATTGTCGGAAACGGCGCGGCCGGCGCGGCCACCGGTTGCGGATGCCTGGGCGGTGTAGAGGATTGCCATGGAGATGCTCCTTGTTTCGCGTTGGTATGCGTGCTATATATTGCGCAATTCAATCGTGCGCAACTTATTTTTTGCACATTGCCCCCGGGCCGAGAATTGACGACAGTTCTCCCGGGGATCTTGAAAGGGGCTTCGTCGACGGACATGAATGATGCGGATCTGGAAAAGGAACTGACGCTCGATCGCCAGCTGTGCTTTGCGCTCTACGGCGCGGCACATGCCTTCAATCGGGCTTACAAGCCGCTCCTGGAGCCGCTCGGCCTCACCTATCCGCAATATCTGGTAATGATGGCGCTGTGGGAAGAGGACGGGCTGCAGGTCAAGGCGCTCGGCGAGAAGCTCGGACTCGATTCCGGCACGCTATCGCCGCTGCTGAAACGCCTCGAACAGGCCGGCTATGTCGAGCGCCGGCGCGACACGATCGACGAACGCCAGGTGTTCATCACGCTGACCGAACCCGGACGGGCGATGAAGTGCCATGCGGCCAAGATCATGCTGGCGATCGGCGAACATACGGGCTGCACCATGGGCGAAATCGCCACGCTGCGCGACAGCCTCAACACGTTGAAGAAGCGATTGAGCGCGCTGGAATAGACGGGGCCGGCCGGCCCTCTTCCGTCGTGAAGAGCAGGTCCGGACCGCAGCGCGAATTTTGCCGGCGACGGCGACATGCGCCGCTTCCACAACGCAATCGGCGCCCGCGGCCGAGGCCGGGGCGCCGACAAATCAAAGAACAGACGGCAATCTCACTGCCAGACGAGAACCCGCGCCTTGTTCGGCACGCGCTCGTAGAGGTCGATGATGTCCTGGTTGAGCAGGCGCACGCAGCCCGACGAGACGGCCTTGCCGATCGAGTTCCATTCCGGCGAGCCGTGCAGGCGATAAAGCGTGTCCTCGCCATTCTGGAAGATGTAGAGGGCGCGCGCACCGAGCGGGTTTTCAAGCCCCGGCGGCATGCCGCCATTGTCCGCCGAGTATTCGGCAAGCTCCGGCTTGCGGGCGATCATCTCGTCCGGCGGGGTCCATTTCGGCCATTTCTGCCGCCACTGGATGACGCCGGTGCCCTGCCAGGCAAAGCCCTCGCGGCCGATGCCGACGCCGTAGCGCATGGCCGTGCCGCCCGATTCGACGAGATAGAGGAAACGGGACGGCGTATCGACGACGATGGTGCCGGGCGGCTGGCCGGTCGGATCGACGACGCGCTGGCGATAGAAGCGCGCATCGATCTTCTGATAGGGCACGGCCGGAATGACATAGCCGCCGTCATAGATCTCGCCATACATGGCATCCAGCTCGGCGGAACCGCCGGCCAGGGGCCGATCGATGACGCTGCGGCCGTCGCGGTAGGTGATGGTGGTGGCCACGCCGCGGCCGGACGGACCGGTGGAGGCGCAACTGGCAAGCAGGCTTGCGGCGCCGACGCTGGACAGGGAGAGAAAGGCGCGGCGCGAAAGGGGATCCGAAGAACGCATGGACAAAGAAGCTTCCTGTGAACGACAAGGCGGAGGAACGCAGCTAAAGACGCGAGCGTCAGCTTTGTTCCGATCATGACGCAATGCAACAGGAAAGCGGCAGAGTTGCAACCGCTATTGCCGGTCAACTCTTCGGGAGGCCTTCGTTTTGCGGCCGCGCGTGGCGGGCGATCTACAATCCGCTCAGATCACCACGATCGGCGCCTTGGCGCCCACCCGGTCGTAGAGGTCGATGACGTCCTGGTTGAACATGCGCACGCAACCCGACGAGGTCGCCTTGCCGACCGACTGCCAGTCGGGCGTGCCGTGGACGCGGTAGAGCGTGTCCTTGCCGTCCTGGTAGATATAGAGGGCGCGGGCACCCAGCGGATTGTTGAGGCCGGCCTCGAGCCCGCCCTCCGCCGCCGAGACGCTGCGCAGATCGGGCTGGCGCGCCACCATCTCGTTCGACGGGGTCCAGTGCGGCCATTTCTGCTTCATCTGGATCGTGCCGCGGCCCGACCAGGCAAAGCCGTCGCGGCCGATGCCGACGCCGTAGGGATGGCCACGCCCGCCTTCACGAGATAGAGATAGCGCGCCTTGGTATCGACGACGATCGTGCGGGGCCTGTTGGTCGAATAGTCATCTCAGCAGATATATGGCGACGCGGTCGAGCGGGATGGCCGGCAGGGTATGGCCGTCGTCGCGAATCATGTCGTACATCACCCGGTGCAGCGGATTGCTGACCGGCAGGCCGTAGGTCTGATGGAACTGGGTCGTATAGAGTTCGCGCTTCTGCGGCACCGGCTGCGGATCGGCAGGCTGGACACGGGCCGGATCATAGTAGACCGGCGCCACCTCGTCCTGGAAGACGTCGATGTTCATGCGGCTGGTGTCGGTGACGAAGAGGCAGCCGGACAGCACAGACAGCAGGGCCGTGCCGGAGGCGAGAGCGAGCAAGCGGCGCGCACGCGCGCCGGTGCCGGCCGAAAGGAACTGCTTGGAGGATCGCTTGGACAACATCGTTCACCGCTTCATGCCGAGATATTGCCGGCAGTCTGGCAAACGCGGCTGGCGCGAAGCTGTCCTGAAGCATTCGCGCCGGCCCGACCGTCTCCCCCTGCCCTACTTCCCCTTGCCCGCGACCGGCAGGCGCACGTTCTTCAGCATCAGCGCGGCGACAAGGCCGATGGCGACGATGCCGGAGGCCGTGAGGAAGAGCGGGAAGAAGGCTCCCGCATAGGCTTCGGCGACCGCAGCCCGGCTCGCCTCCGGCAGGGCGCCCAGCATTTGCGGGGTCAACTGCTGGAAATCGGCGACACCCGGGATCTGGTTGGTCAGATGCGACAGGCCCGAGCCGATGATCGCGCCGTAGATCGAGATGGCGATCGCCGCGCCCGACATGCGGGCGAGCGTCACCGTGCCGGTGGCGGCACCGACGTCGTCACGTGCGGCCGCGTTCTGCACGCCGAGCACCGGCACCTGCTGGCCGATGCCGATTCCGATGCCGTGCAGCAGCATGACGGCCGCGATGACGGCCACGGGCGTTCCGGCCTGTATCTGGCTGAAGATCGCCAGGCTGACGACGCCCACGGCGGTGGAGGCGATCGAATAGGGCTTGTAAAGCCCGCTCTTCGAGATCCGCCGCCCGGCCCAGAGCGAACCTGCGGCTATACCGCCGGTCATGGCGATGAACAGCAGCCCGGCAAAGGTCGGAGTCAGCCCCGTCGTGGTCTGCAGGAACAGCGCGACGTAGTTGACCGAGCCGATGCCGATCGCGCCGGAGACCAGCGAGATGACCAGCATGAGATTGATGGTGCGGTGGGAAAACAGCGACAGCGGCACGACGGGTTCGGCGACGCGCCGTTCGACGGCGATCCAGCCGAGCGCGCACAAGAGGCCAAAGGCGACGACAACCAGGCTTTCCGTGGCGACCAGCGAGCCGAAGATCTGGGCGCTGTCGGCCCACAGCACGACGCTGGCGACCGCACCCGCCAGCAGGATCGCGCCGGCATAGTCGATCTTCGGCCGGCGGTGCGGCTTGCGGTAGGGCAGCAGGACGGCGAGACCGGCCAGCACCAGGATGCCGATCGGCAGATTGACCAGGAAGATGGAGCGCCAGCCGAACAGGTCGCTGAGCGTGCCGCCCAGCACCGGGCCGACCGCGCCCGAGGCCATCAGCGCGAGGCTGGAATAGCTCTGGTAGCGCGCCCGCTCGCGGGCCTCGAACAGGTCCGCATTGATCGAGAAGATCGACACCATGATGCCGCCGCCGCCGAGTGCCTGCAGCACGCGGGCGGCGATCAGCGTGTCCATCGACACCGCCAGGCCACAGACCAGCGAACCGAGGGTGAAGATCGCGACCGCCGCCATGATCACATATTTGCGGCCGAACAGGTCGCCGAGCTTGCCGTAGAGC
>JAHRYZ010000050.1:0-1228 GCA_020621905.1 Rhizobium sp. | reverse complement strand
CGTGAGCAGGTAGGCCGAGCCGACCCAGCCGAAGCGCTCGAGTTCGCCGAATTCGCCGACAATGGTCGGCAGCGCGGTGGAGACGATCTGGTTGTCGAGAGTCGCCATGAACAGCGCCGTCAGCAGCAGCACGAAGACGATGACGCGACGGCGGGGGTCGGGGACGAGAGAGACGAAGGGCGAGGCAAGCGGCTCGGCGGATGCCGAGGCCGTCGTGACCGTCGGCGGGTTGGATTTCATGTCCATGGCGGGGGTCCAGGTTTACAGTTCGTCAATTTATGTGCTTTTAGCATATATTTGTCAATCGCACTTACATGATGCAGGCATGAAATTTGTTGGATCGCGAGCGAACATCTGCTATCAGGAGCCATGACCGACGATCACACACCTCCCCCCTCGCCCGGCACGCAGCACGCTGCCGACGCCATTGCCAGCATCGGAAGCTCGATGGGGCGCCTGCGGCTGATGATCGGCCGGCGTTTCCTCGGCAACCTGGTGATCAGCCGCGTCGGCGGCGGCATGGAGCTTTCGCATCTCGACGTGGTGGGCACGGTGCGGCGGCTTCAAGCGACACAGGAGGCGACCGTCGGGGCGATCGCCGAGGAGCTGCGGGTCGATCCGTCGCGATCGAGCCGCATCGTCGCCGATCTGGTCCGCCAGGGATTGCTGAAAAGGGAAGTTTCGCAGGAGGACGCGCGACGGACCATCGTCGTGGTCACGCCGGTCGGCCAGGACCTGTTGAAAAAGGTAGACGAGGTGAAGCGGGACACGATCCGCGACGTCGTTTCGGACTGGCCCGAGGAGGACATCGCGCGCTTCGCCGAACTCTACGACCGCTTCATTTCCGGTTTCGACCGGCGCCGGCAGCTGTTCGAGATGGAATCGCAGGACGCGACAGGCGGCGGTGAAGACTAGGCCAAGCCGCCGCGAAGAAGAATCGAAAGTATTGCCGACCGCCCAAAACGATCCGACCGGCGTCAGTCCGCCCCAAGGGACGCCGGCAGGCGCAGCGCGCGGTCAAACGCCGCCGTCAGGCCGGCGTCGAAGGGGAATTCATTGCATTGTACATCTTGCGGCCGAGGATGGCGGCGATCGGCAGGGCGGCGATGCAGCCTGCTGCGAACGCACCGGCAATCTGCCACGGTTCCATCATCTTCATGGCGAGCACGGCCGTCACTGCCCCGCCGGCCAGTACCGTTGCGACGAGAATATAAAGCACTGCAGAAAG
>JAHRYZ010000049.1 GCA_020621905.1 Rhizobium sp. | reverse complement strand
CGCTTGCGGGGAGAGGGTTAGGGTGAGGGGCAAGCCCCCGCAGTTCACAACCTGATAGTCAACGGTGGTAACGACCATGGACAGCCGCAGCCGGCTGCAGGAGCTTTTGCCAAAGCTCGTGCTGGCACCCAGTTTCCTTATCGTGCTCGTCTTCGTCTACGGCTTCATCGCCTATACGGGCTTCCTGTCGATGACGGACAGCAAGATGCTGCCGTCCTACAATTTCGTCGGCCTCGCCAACTACACCAAGCTCTGGGCGCTGCCGCACTGGTGGCGTGCGCTCGGCAATCTCGGCATTTTCGCCTCGCTCTACATCGTCATCTGCTCGGTGCTGGGCCTCGGGCTTGCCATCCTGCTCGACCAGAAGATCCGCGCCGAGGGGCTTCTGCGACCGATCTATCTCTATCCGATGGCGCTTTCCTTCATCGTCACCGGCACGGCGTGGAAGTGGTTCCTCGATCCGGGTATCGGGCTGGAGAACACCATGCACCTCTGGGGCTGGGAAAGCTTCGCCTTCGACTGGATCAAGGATCGCAACTACGCCATCTACTGCGTGGTGATCGCCGCCGTCTGGCAGTCTTCCGGCTTCGTCATGGCCATGTTCCTGGCGGGACTTCGCGGCGTCGACAATGAGATCATCAAGGCCGCGCAGATCGACGGCGCCTCCACCGCCACCGTCTATCGCCGCATCATCATCCCGCTGATGCGCCCGGTCTTCCTTTCGGCCTTCGTCGTGCTCGCCCATCTCGCCATCAAGGCCTACGACCTCGTCGTGGCGCTGACCGGCGGCGGGCCGGGGCAGGCGACCGAGGTGCCGGCCACCTTCATGTATTCCTATACCTTCACCCGCAACCAGATGGGCATCGGCGCGTCCTCGGCGATCATCATGCTGATCATGATCTTCTCGATCATCGTGCCTTACCTCTATTCCGAAATCCGCGGAGGAAAACGCTGATGAGCGCGTCGAGCCCCGACAATGTCATCTCGCACGGCCGCCTGACGCGGGCGCTGATCTACACGGCGCTCATCCTGTTCGCCGTCTACTACATGCTGCCGCTCTACGTGATGGTGGTGAATTCGCTGAAGCCCCTGGAGGAGATCCGCCAGGGTGGCATGCTCAACCTGCCGAAGGTCTGGACGATCGAGCCCTGGCTGTCGGCCTGGTCGACCGCGCAGATCGGCGTGCAGCCGACGGGCCTCAAGCCCTTCTTCATCAACTCGATCCTGATGGTCGTGCCGGCCGTGGCGATCTCGACGATCATTGGCGCGCTCAACGGTTATGTGTTGACCAAGTGGCGCTTCCCGGGCTCCAACGTCTTCTTCGGGCTGCTGCTCTTGTCCTGCTTCATCCCGTTCCAGATCGTGCTGATCCCGATGGCCCGCATCCTCGGCATCCTGGGCCTCGCCGGATCGATCTGGGGCCTGATCATGGTGCATGTGATCTACGGCCTGGGCTTCACCACGCTCTATTTCCGCAACTATTACGAGGCCTTCCCGACCGAGCTGGTGCGAGCGGCACAGATCGACGGCGCGAGCTTCTTCCAGATCTTCCGCCGCATTCTCCTGCCGTCCTCCGGCCCGATCATCGTCGTTTCGGTCATTTGGCAGTTCACCAATATCTGGAACGACTTCCTGTTCGGCGCCTCGTTCTCCGGCGCCTCCTCGACGCCGATGACGGTTGCGCTCAACAACCTCGTTTCGTCCTCGACCGGGGTCAAGGAGTATAATGTCCACTTCGCGGGCGCGATCCTCGCTGCCCTGCCCACCCTCATCGTCTATATCGTTTCCGGGCGATATTTCGTGCGCGGCCTGATGTCCGGCGCCGTGAAAGGATAACCATCATGTCGTTTCTGCAGATTTCTCACCTCCGCAAGTCCTACGGCGCGCTCGAGATCCTGAAGGACATCAATCTCGAGATCGAGGAGGGCGGCTTCCTCGTGCTGGTCGGCCCGTCCGGCTGCGGCAAGTCGACCCTGCTCAACACGATTGCCGGGCTGGAGCCGATCACGTCCGGCGAAATCTCCATCAATGGCCGCAACGTCGCCGGCCTGCCGCCGTCGAAGCGCGACATTGCCATGGTGTTCCAGTCCTACGCGCTCTACCCGAACATGACGGTGGCCGGGAACATCGCCTTCGGCATGGAGATCCGCAAGGTTCCAAAGGAAGAGCGCGAAAAGGCGATCGCCGGCGTGGCCGAGATGCTGCAGATCGGCCATCTGCTCGACCGCAAGCCGAGCCAGCTTTCGGGCGGCCAGCGCCAGCGCGTCGCCATGGGCCGCGCCGGTGCAACCCGCAGGTCTTCCTGTTCGACGAGCCGCTGTCCAATCTCGATGCCAAGCTGCGCGTCGACATGCGCACCGAGATCAAGCGCCTGCATGCCCGCATGAAGACCACCATCGTCTACGTCACCCACGACCAGATCGAGGCGATGACGCTGGCGACCAAGATCGCCGTGCTGAAGGACGGCGTATTGCAGCAGTTCGGCTCGCCGGCGGAAATCTACAACAACCCCGCCAACATGTTCGTCGCCGATTTCATGGGGTCTCCGGCGATGAACCTGCTGACGGCTAGAGTCGAAAATGGCGCGGGTGGCCTGGCGATCACGCTCGACCGTCCGGGCAGCACGCCGCTGTCCCTGCCGCTTGCTGCCGACAAGGCGGCGCTCGCCGCCCATGCCGGCCGTGACGTGGTGTTCGGCATCCGCCCGGAGGCGCTGACGGACCCGGACGGTTCCGACCGCAACGCCCGGACCCTGGTCGAGGGCGAATGCCTGATCGAGGTGGTGGAACCCGCCGGTTCCGACACCTTCGCCGTCACCAAGCTCGGCGGCAAGGAAGTCGTCGCGCGTCTGAGGGCCGATGCCCGCATCGCCGCCGGCCAGATGGCCAAGCTCGCCTTCAATCTCGACAAGGCGGTCTTCTTCGATCCGAAGACGCAAAGCCGGATCGCCTGAGCACGGCCATGACAACCACGCCCGACATCGTCATCATCGGCTCGGGGATCGGCGGCTCGACGGTTGCCGCCGGGCTTGCGTCGTCCGGCGCCAGGATCCTGATCCTCGAGGCCGGCGACCATATTGCCGACCGGCCGGAAAACCGCGACCAGCGGGCGATCTTCCAGCGCGGCCATTTCCGCCCGAAGGAGATGTGGTACGAGGCCGACGGCACCGCCTTCAATCCCGGCAACTACTACAATGTCGGGGGCAATTCGAAATTCTATGGCGCGGTTCTGGTGCGCTACCGCGCCGAGGACTTCGCCGAGATGAAGCATCGCGAGGGCGTCTCGCCGGCCTGGCCCTTCCCTTACGAAGAGCTGGAGCCCTGGTACACCGAGGCGGAGCGGCTCTATCAGGTGCACGGTGCGCTCGGCGAGGATCCGACCGAGCCCGTACATTCGGCGCCCTATGCCTTCCCGCCGGTGCCCGACGAACCGGCCATCGCCGCGGTGCGCCGGAAGCTGAAAGACAACGGTCTGCACCCCTATTCCCTGCCGCTCGGCCTCGATCTCGACCGCTGGCTTGCGAAGGCGAAGACCCCGTGGGATGCGCATCCGAACGCCCAGGACGGCAAGATGGATGCAGAGACGACGGCGCTGGCCATGGCGCTCCAGCACGCCAATGTCACGCTGCAGGTCCGCTCGCGCGTCACGCGGCTGGAAACCTCCGAGGACGGCCGCCGCATCGTCGCCGTGCATGTGCTGCGCGATGGCGTCGCGGAACGGATCGCCCCCCGCCTCGTCATTCTTTCGGCCGGCGCCGTGCAGTCGGCGGCCCTCCTGCTGCGCTCGGCGAACGATCGCCATCCGCGCGGTCTGGCGAACTCCTCCGACCAGGTGGGCCGCAACTTCATGAACCACAATTCGAGCGCCGTGCTGGCGATCTCGCCCCTCTACCGCAACACCTCGGTCTACCAGAAGACCTTCGGCTTCAACGATTTCTATCTCTCGGACGGCAAGGGCGGGGCGCCGCTCGGCAATGTCCAGCTGCTCGGCCGCGTCTCCGGCCAGATCCTCAAGGCCAACATGCCCAAAGTGCCGGAATGGTTGCTGGACAGCGTGTCCCGCCACGCCATCGACTTCTACGCCATGAGCGAGGACATTCCCCATCCGGAAAGCCGCGTTATGGTCGATGGCGAGCGGATCATCCTCAAATGGCACCGCACCAACTGGGATGCCCATCTCGATCTCGTCGCCCACCTGAAACGCGCCCTCAAGGCGGCCGGCTTCCCGATCGTGCTGTCGCGCCCTTTCGACAAGCGCACACCCTCGCATCAATGCGGCACTGTGCGGATCGGCGATGATCCGGCGAAAGCCCCGCTCGACGTCTGGTGCCGGGCTTGCGATCATCCCAACCTCTTCGTCGTCGATGCCGCCTGCCTGCCGACCTCGGCAGCCGTCAATCCGGCCCTGACGATTGCCGCCCAGGCGCTGCGCGTCGCGACCCATATCCGCAGGGAGGACCTTGCCGCATGACCCGTTCCCGTCCTCTCGCCATCGTCACCGGCGGCCGGCGCGGCATCGGCCTCGGCGTCGCCCGGGCGCTGGCTGCCGATGGCTTCGACCTTGCCGTCACCGGGCTCGGGCCGCTGGCCGCGGAAGACGGCGTGCTGGTCGATCTCGAAACAAGGGGCGTCGAGGCCGCCTATTTCGAGGCCGACCTCGCCGAGGCCGCCGGCCATGCGACGACGGTCGAGAAGATCATGGCCCGATTCGGCCGGATCGACTGCCTCGTCAACAATGCCGGCATGGGTTCGGTCGTGCGCGGCGATTTCCTCGGGCTGACGCCGGAGAATTTCGACCGCATCATCGCCACCAACCTGCGCGGCACGGTGTTCTTCACCCAGGCGGTGCTGAAGGCCATGCTGGCGCAGGCGGCACCTGCCGCAGCGCGCGCGATCGTCAACATCACCTCCGTCTCGGCGGAACTCAGTTCACCGGAACGCCTCGACTACTGCATGAGCAAGGCCGGCCTTTCGGCCTTCAGCAAGGGGCTTGCCCTCTATCTCGCGGAAAAGGGCATCGGCGTGTTCGAGATCCGCCCCGGCATCATCCGCACCGACATGACCGCCGGCGTGGCCGGCAAGTATGACGCGCTGATCGCGGACGGCCTGGTGCCGATGAAGCGCTGGGGCGAACCGGACGACATTGGCGGCGTGGTCTCGGCGCTTGCCTCCGGCCGCTTCGCCTTTGCCACGGGCTCGGTGATCGATCTCGATGGCGGACTGTCGATCGGAAGGCTGTGATTTTGCCTCTCCCTTGAGGGGCGAGGTCGCGGCGTAGCCGCGGGTGGGGGTGACCGTCCGATTGCGTGTGCGTTCACCCCACCCCGGCACTACGTGCCGACCCTCCCCCTCAAGGGGAGGGTGGACGAATGACTTGAGGAAGATGCGATGACCTACGACTACATCATCACCGGCGCCGGGCCGGCCGGCTGCGTGCTCGCCAACCGTCTGTCGGAGGACCCGGATGTCAAGGTTCTGTTGCTCGAGGCGGGCGGCGGCGACTGGAATCCGCTGTTCCATATGCCGGCGGGCTTTGCCAAGATGACCAAGGGCGTCGCCAGTTGGGGCTGGGAAACCGTGCCGCAGAAGCACATGAAGGGCCGCGTGCTGCGCTATACCCAGGCCAAGGTCATCGGCGGCGGCTCCTCGATCAACGCCCAGCTCTATACCCGCGGCAACGCCGCCGACTACGATCTTTGGGCATCCGAGGACGGCTGCGAGGGCTGGGACTATCGCTCCGTACTGCCCTATTTCAAGCGCGCCGAGGACAACCAGCGTTTTGCCGACGACTTCCATTCCTATGGCGGCCCGCTCGGCGTCTCCATGCCGGTTTCGGCCCTGCCGATCTGTGACGCCTATATCCGCGCCGGCCAGGAACTCGGCATCCCATACAATCATGACTTCAATGGAAAGCAGCAGGCCGGCGTCGGCTTCTACCAGCTGACCCAGCGCAATCGCCGCCGCTCCTCCGCCTCGCTCGCCTATCTGTCGCCGATCAAGGATCGCAAGAACCTGACGATCCGCACCGGCGCCCGCGTCGCCCGCATCGTGCTGGAAGGCACGCGCGCCGTCGGCGTCGAGGTTGTCACCGGCCGGGGTGTCGAGACGATCCGCGCCGAGCGGGAGGTGCTGGTTTCCTCCGGGGCTATAGGCTCGCCGAAACTGCTCCAGCAATCGGGCATCGGCCCGGCCGATCAGCTGAAGTCTGTGGGCGTCGATGTCCGGCATGACCTGCCGGGCGTCGGTTCCAACATGCAGGACCACCTCGACCTCTTCGTCATTTCCGAATGCACCGGCGACCACACCTATGACGGCGTGGCGAAACTCCATCGCACGCTATGGGCCGGCATCGAATATGTGCTGTTCCGCACCGGGCCGGTGGCCTCCTCGCTCTTCGAGACGGGCGGCTTCTGGTATGCCGATCCGCAGGCGCGCTCGCCGGACATCCAGTTCCATCTCGGTCTCGGCTCCGGCATCGAGGCAGGCGTCGAAAAGCTGAAGAATGCCGGCGTGACGCTCAATTCCGCCTATCTCCATCCGCGCTCGCGCGGCACGGTGCGTCTATCATCCTCCGACCCGGCGGCAGCGCCGCTGATCGACCCGAACTACTGGGAGGACCCGCACGACCGCAGGATGTCGATCGAGGGGCTGAAGATCGCCCGCGAGATCTTCCAGCAGGCGGCGCTGAAGCCTTACATCATGGCCGAGCGCCTGCCCGGTCCCAAGGTCATGACCGACGAGGAACTGTTCGACTACGGTTGCGCCAATGCCAAGACCGATCACCATCCGGTCGGCACGTGCAAGATGGGCAGCGACGCCATGGCGGTGGTCGGGCTGGACCTCAAGGTGCACGGGCTTGAGGGCCTTCGCGTCTGCGACAGTTCGGTCATGCCGCGGGTTCCCTCCTGCAATACCAATGCGCCGACCATCATGGTGGGCGAAAAGGGTGCCGACATCATCCGCGATCGCGCACCCCTGCCGCCGGCGGTCTTCACCCATGAACGCAACGACCAGCGCCCACGGGCGCGGGCGAACATCCGATAGGGCCTTCCATGATCCGGCACTGCGTCTTCATCCGCTTCAAGCCCGAAACGACGAAGGAAACCAAGGCGGCAATCTATGCCGAGATCGCCGCGCTGAAATCGCGGTTGCCCGGCTTTCTGGCCGCCCATATCGGCGACAATGTCAGCCCGGAGGTCGGCATGGACAAGGGCTATGGTGAGGGCTTTGTCGTCGATTTCGATGGACCGGCGGCGCGGGACGCCTATCTTGCCGATCCGGAACACCAGAAGACCTGCGCCAGGATCGTCGACAACGCCGTCGGCGGCCTCGACGGCCTTCTGGTCTATGACATCGAGATAGCGGACCAGAATTCGTGACCCTGACCGACCCACGCGCCTTCCTGACATCGCTTTTCGAGGCGGCGGTCCATGCCGCCGACCCCTATGCGGCGATCAGGGCGCATCTTCCGGAAAGACCCAAGGGCCGCACGATCGTCATCGGCGCCGGCAAGGCGGCGAGCCAGATGGCGGCTGCCTTCGAGAAGTTGTGGGATGGCCCGCTCAATGGGCTGGTGGTCGCGCGCCACGGCCCTGTCGAACCGTGCCAGCGCATCGCGGTCCTGCAATCGGCGCATCCGGTTCCCGACGAGGCCGGATTGCGGGCGTCGGATGCCCTGTTGAAGAGGGTCGAAGGCCTCAGCGAGGACGATCTCGTCGTCGCGCTGATCTCTGGCGGCGGCTCTGCGTTGCTGCCCGCCCCGCCGAATGGGCTGACGCTCGCCGACGAGATCGCCGTCAACAAGGCGCTGCTCGCCTCCGGCGCACCGATCTCGGCGATGAACGTGGTGAGAAAACATGTCTCGCGCATCAAGGGCGGACGCCTGGCCGCAGCCTGTGCGCCGGCCCGCGTCGTCAGCCTGATCGTCTCCGACGTGCCCGGCGACGATCCCGCCTTCGTTGCCTCGGGGCCGACCGTGCCGTCGAAATCCTCTGCCGCGGAGGCGCTGGCGATCGTCGCCGAATATGGGATGCATCTCCCCGCGGCCGTCGTGGCCCATCTGAAAACCGAAGCCGCCGACGCGCCGGATCCGGCCGACCCGGTCTTTGCCCGCAACCAGGTCCACGTGATCGCCTCCGCCCGCGTCTCGCTGGAGGCGGCCGCGCACAAGGCGGAAGACCTCGGCGTCCCCGCCGTCATCCTCTCCGATGCCATCGAGGGCGAGGCCCGCGACATCGGCCGTATGCATGCCGCGATCGCGCGGGAGGTGAAGGAGCGAAACCGCCCCTTCGCCCGGCCGGTGGTGATCCTCTCCGGTGGCGAGACGACGGTGACGATTTCCAATGACCGCTACGGCAAGGGCGGGAGAAACAGCGAACTCATGCTGTCGCTGGCCCTCGATATCGACGGGACCGCCGGCATCCATGCGCTGGCGGCCGATACCGATGGCATCGACGGTTCGGAGAACAATGCCGGGGCCTTCGCCGACGGCACGACGGCGGCACGGATCCGCGCTGCCGGCGGCGATCCGCGGACGTTTCTTGGCGGTCATGACGCCTGGTCGGCCTTCTCGCTGGCCGGCGGCCTGTTCGTGCCGGGTCCGACCGGCACCAATGTCAATGATTTCCGCGCGATGCTGGTGACCGACGACTAGGCAGTCGGCGTCCACGCGGCCAGAGTGGCAAGTCCCTTGGCCAGCAGCGCTTCGGCCGCCGCCTGGTCCGTGGCCTCGACATAACAGCGCATTTCCGGCGCATTGCCCGAAGGGCGGAAGTGGACGACGCTGTCGTCGGCAAGGGTGACCCGCAGCCCGTCGATGTCGCTCACCGACTTGACCTGGCCGAGCGGCGCGACGAATTCCGTAAGATTGTCAACCGAAGCTCTGAGGTGCGCCATCAGCGCAGCGCTGCGCTCGACGGCAAAATTCTCCAGCCGGTCGCTGAGCGCGATCGGCAGGCTGTAGGCCGTCGCCAGCGCCGAAAGCGACTCGCCGGCCTTCGCCGCCGTGCCGAGCACGGCGAGCGCCGGCAGGAAACTGTCGCGGGTCGGAAGCGCCTTGAGCACGCCGGTCCCGACGGAAAAATCCGAGCCGAGCATCAGGCCGCCATTGGCCTCGAAGCCGATCACACCCTCCTTGCCAGCAGCCAGCGCTTCCTCCATCGCCGCAATCACGAACGGCGATCCCACCCGCGTGCGCACCACGTCGAAGCCGCCGGCGGCTTCCAGCCCGGAGTTCGAGGTCACCGGCGTCGCCACCAGCTTTGCCCCGAGGAAACGGGTGGCGACGAGGCCGAGAAAGTCGCCGCGCAGCGGCTGGCCGTGTTCGTCGGCCACGAGTGGGCGGTCGCCGTCGCCGTCCGTGGATACGATCGCGTCGAGGGACAGCTCGTCCGTCCAATGGGCCATCAGCCGGATGGTCTCGTCTGACACGGCTTCGGTGTCGACCGGGATGAACTGTTCCGAACGGCCGAGCGGGAAGACTGTCGCGCCATAGTGCTGGAACACCTTGACCATCATGTCGCGCGCGACGGTGCTGTGCTGGTAGATGCCGATGCGCAGGCCCTTGAGAGCCTCCGCCGGCAGTACCGCCGTGTTGCGCGCGAGAAAAAGGTCGGTTGCTGCCTGTTCGTGGTTCTCGCCCGAACCCGCCTCGACAAGATTGGCAGCCGGATCGCCGGAAAGTGTGTCGGCGAGGGCGGTGATCGCGGTTTCATCCGTCTTGGTGATCTCTTCGCCCGGGCGGTAGAACTTGATGCCGTTGCGATCGGCCGGGATGTGCGAGCCGGTCACCATGATGCCCGCCGCACCGATCTTGCCGCCATAGAGCGCGAGCGCCGGTGTCGGGATCGGCCCGCAATCGATCGGCGTCAGGCCGGCACGCTTGAGCGCGGCCATGACGGTTGCGACGATTTCGGGGCTCGAGGGGCGAAAGTCCTGGGCGACGACGACCGGGCTGCCAGGGATGGCGAGTCTCTGATCGAGCAGGAACCGGGCAAACGCCGTGGCGTAGAGCGCAGACACGCTGCCCACCAGCTCCGTGGAAAGTCCGCGCAGGCCGCTCGTGCCGAATTTCACTGCCATGTCGTCAAGCTCCCGTTCCTGCCGCAAGAAATGCTGTCGGTGGCATAGGTAGAGTGACAATAGAGTTCAGGCAATGGCGGCGCTTCGCCAAGGTATCTGCGGGGCGGCAGCGCGGAACCCAGGATTGCCGTCCGCTGCGCGTCACTCCGCCGGCATGCCTTGGCGCGCGAAGGCTTCGAACCGTTCGCCGCGCATCATGTGGATCTGCTCGTCGCGCGAATGCGTGATGCCGACACGCTCGTAGAAGGCCTGGGCCGACAGATTGGCCTGATCGACCGAGAGCCTCAGATAGCGGGCGCCGCTGGCATATCCGCGGGCGGCGGCGGCCTGCAGCAGGCGTTCGCCGATCCGTCTTCCCCGAAACGTGGCGTCGACATAGAGATCCTGGACATAGATCCCCGGCTGGCCGCGCCAGGTGGAAAAGCTCGGAAAACTCAGGCACATGCCGGCGAACGCTCCGTCGACCTCGGCGATCAGGGCTTCGAAGGCCGGCTGTTCGCCGAAGCCGAAGGCGAGCAGGTCTGCCGGCGTGCTTTCGATCTTGTGCTCGTCGCTGGTATGGCGCGCGAGCGCCAGCAGCGCTTCGTGCAACGCCCCGACATCGTCGGCCAGGGCTTCGCGGATCGTGACATTTGCTGAA
Organism: Rhizobium sp.; assembly: GCA_020621905.1. GTDB lineage: Bacteria > Pseudomonadota > Alphaproteobacteria > Rhizobiales > Rhizobiaceae > Allorhizobium. Next base: position 9,686 of record JAHRYZ010000049.1, on the reverse strand, counting down.
TCGGCCATTTGAATTCCCTTTGACGGAGCCGGAAGCCACAAACTGGCACCATGGTTCTCCGCTTTCGCTGAGGGGAACATCCTCCAAGTCGGGAGAAATTCCAAATAGCGCCGAGCAATGTCAGGCATAAATAAATTTCGGAAATGGGAAACAGAGGCCTTGGCCCGAAACGAAAAGAGCCTGGCGCGGGAGGAGGTGCGCCAGGCTCTTGAACTTGATCGGCAATTGGGAGGAGGAGGAGTATTGCCGATCCTATCTGGCGGCACTGGGAGGAGGAGTGCGCCGCTTCGATGGTTTTAATATATTCCGATTCTCATGGATTGCTATCTCGATTGCCGCAACGCAGCAGTGCGTTTTTCGCATGGCTCGCAGCAGCTCGATCCTCCCCATTGGCCGAAATCCCTTGAAATTTTGGGCGAAAGTGGCCGACAGCTTCCTAAGTTGGTCATTTCTTGGGCGAATTCGCGTGCCGCTTGTCGCCGGAACGCAGAGGCGGACGGCACATGCTTGTACGAGGTTCTCCTGGCGGCAAGCCATCGATCAAGCGGGGTGACTCTTTCATCCCGTCCAGCTTGTCGGCAATCTCGGATTTTTCCTTTGCATAACGCAGCGGAGCGGGGAAACTGCGCGCCGGACGGTCGAAACCTCGACCGAAACCACAGACGATTTCCCGCCGGAGCCGCATCGCATGAAGCCGAACATCCTGCTGATCACCGCCGATCAATGGCGCGGCGACTGCCTGTCCGCGATCGGCCATCCGACGGTGCGGACGCCGAATGTCGACGCACTGGCCAAAGAGGGCGTGCTGTTCCGCCGCCACTATGCCGGGACGGCGCCCTGTTCGCCGGCCCGCGCGACGCTCTATACCGGCCTCTACCAGGCGAATCACCGCGTTTGCCAGAACGGTTCGCCGCTCGATGCCCGCTTCGACAACATTGCGCTCGCCGCGCGCCGCGCCGGCTATGATCCGACCCTGTTCGGCTATACCGACGTCTCGCCCGATCCGCGCGCGGTCGATCCCCACGACCCGGTACTCACCAGCTACGAAGGTGTGCTGCCCGGCTTCACCGTCGGCCAGATCCTGCTCGAGCACGAGAAGCAATGGCTTTCCTGGCTGCGCTCGAAGGGCCGGACCGAGGCCTTCACCCGCGACGTCCACAGGACGGAACACCTCCACGCTCCGCCCGCCTATTCGAGCGAGGAGACGCAGACCGCATTCCTGACCGAGGCCTTCCTCGGCTGGCGGGAGATCCAGGATCGCCCCTGGTTTGCCCATATCTCCTTCCTGAGGCCCCACCCGCCGTTCTGCGTGCCGGAACCCTATGCCAGCATGTTCGCGCCCGGCGACGGGCCGGCCTATGCCCGCGCCGCCGATCGGCACGCTGAGGCGGATGTGCATTCGTTCCTGCGTTTCGCCATGGCCATCCAGCAGAAATCGAGCTTCGTTTATGGCGTCGAAGGGCCGGTCAGCGACTGGACCGCGGCGGATCTCGATCGCATCCGCGCCACCTATTTCGGCATGGTCGCCGAGGTCGACGCGCAGTTCGGCCGGATCGTCGCCGCACTTCGCGACAGCGGCGAGTGGGACAACACCATCATCGTCTTCACCTCCGACCATGCCGAAATGATGGGTGACCACTGGAGCCTCGGAAAGGGTGGTTATCACGACGGCAGCTACCACATCCCGCTCGTCATTCGCGATCCCGCGGCGTCCGGGGCCGCCGGCAGGCAGGTGGACGCTTTCACCAGCGCCGCCGACATCATGCCGACGCTCTGCGAACGGCTTGGCCTCGTGCCGCGCAATCACCAGGACGGCCGCTCCCTCCTGCCATTCGTCGCCGGCCGCGAACCGGAGCACTGGCGGGATGCGGCCTTCTTCGAATTCGATTTCCGCGACGTGGTGAACGGCGCGCGGGAGGCGCAGTTCGGCCTGCGTTCCAATGAGTGCAACCTGTCGGTGCTGCGTGACGAGGCGTTCAAGTATGTGCATTTTTCCGGACTGCCGCCCTTGTTGTTCGATCTGAAGGCGGATCCGATCGAACTGCGCAACGTCGCGGAAGACCCGGCCTATCTCCCGGTTCGCCTGCGCTATGCGGAAAAGCTGCTGGCGCTACGGGCCGCCCATCTCGACCAGACCCTGGCCTTCACCGAGTTGACGGCCGCAGGCCCCGTCAGCCGGCCGACGTTGTAGCCTACGTAGTCAGTCGGCGATCACCAGGGCTCGGGCAAAAGCGGTAGTGCTTTGCCCTGCTTTCGGTTATAGCCGGCCGCAACGACATTCATCGCGATCTGGAGACAATGATGGCAGCGACGATCCGCTATCACGAAGGTGACATTTCCGCAGCCGACGCGGCCCGCTATACGGGGGCGATCGCCATCGACACCGAAACCCTGGGCCTCGTGCCGCGCCGCGACCGTTTGTGCGTCGTGCAGCTGTCGCCGGGTGACGGCACGGCCGACGTGATCCGCATCGCTGCCGGCCAGAAGGACGCGCCGAATCTGGTCGCCATGCTGGTCGACCAGAGCCGCGAGAAGATCTTTCATTTCGGCCGCTTCGACATTGCCGTGCTCTTCCACACCTTCGGCGTGACCACCACCCCGGTCTTCTGCACCAAGATTGCCTCGCGCCTCAGCCGCACCTATACGGACCGCCATGGCCTGAAGGACAATCTGAAGGAAATGCTGGAGATCGACATCTCCAAGGCGCAACAGTCTTCCGACTGGGCCGCCGAGATGCTGTCGCCGGCGCAACTCGAATACGCCGCCTCGGACGTGCTCTACCTGCATGCCCTGCGCGACAAGCAGACCGCGCGGCTTGTGCGCGACGGACGGATCGAGCATGCCAGAGCCTGCTTCGAATTCCTGCCGACGCGCGCCAAGCTCGATCTGCTCGGCTGGGAAGAAACCGACATCTTCGCCCACAGCTGATCCCGCTTACTGGTCATTCGTCCTTTACGCGCCGTTAAACATCCGGAGGCAGACTTCCGGTTGTTTTCCGTGCGCCGATTAAAGGACAAGGCGATGTTGCTTCCGACACAACAGGCTTTCGGCCAGGCCGCCACTAGCCTCATGCAGTCGATGCTCGACGAGATCGAGGAACGGCGCAAGCAGCAGGAAGAGAAGCGCGCCGGAAAGACTACCAACGATCCGATGGTCGAGGCACGGATCTCGGCCAGCGAAGAAGCCCGGCGTGCGCGGGAAAACATCGCCGAAGCCTTCTTCAACGGCGGCGCGAAGAGCGTCACCGAGCAGAAGGTCGAGCTGATGGACCAGCTCGGCAAGGAACTGGGAATCAGCCGCGACGACTTCGGCTCGTCCTACGGCTATGGCAAGGCGATCGAGGATGCGATCGCAGCGCTCGATCCGGCCTCCGCCATCGATCTCAAGGACAAGCTTGCCCTCGACGAACTGGGCATCTCGCTTGCGGAACTGGTCGCGGCGATCAAGAACCCCTATGGCGACGAGGATACTAAACTCGAAACCGCCCTCCAGAAACGTTCCGGCGACGGCAAGCACAGCAATGTCGAGATCGCCAAGATCGTGCAGCGTCTCGAAGACACCGCCGATCCGAAATCGCTGGAAGAGCTGAAAGCCGGCCCTCAGGGATGGGACCCGACCAGGGTCGAGGATGCCGAGACGCGCGCCGAGCGCGACGCCGACATCCTCGCGGCCGAAGCCTCCAAGAAGCTGGAGGACGTCCAGGAGATGCACGAGGCTCTTTCGGAATCGCGGGAGAACGGAGCCACCGGGAGTGATGGAGACGGGCAGGCGTCACGCGCCGCCGATGCGTTGATGCTGCAGGTGCTCGCAGCCGGCGTCGAAACGCAGGAGCCGGTACCGACCGATGAGGAGACCGCCACCCCGCGCGCGGAAGATGGCGAGACGAGCGTGCCGCTCGAGGCCGGCCCGACCTTGCGCGAGGCACAGGAGGCCGCCAAAGCCGAGGCCGTCGGCGAGGCGGAACTGGATGCCGATGTCGCCGACGCGGCGAACGACAACGAGGCCTCCGGCATTGTTGCGGTCTATCTCGACGAATCCGGGATCTATTCCTTCCTGAAGGAAAAGCGCGCAGCCTGACCCGGGATTAGGGCTCGGCCTTCCGACGCCCGACGCCCACCCTGATCAGCACGTCGTGCGGGATCTGGTAGCGCTCGACGGCGTCGGCCTGGCTGCGGAAGCCGCAGATCTCCCGCTGTACGAGAAGCGCCCAGACGAACTCCGCGGCTTCGTCCGCCAGGTGCGTGCAATGCGCCGTGGCCGCGCCCTCTGCCTTCGCCTTTGCCAGCGCGGCGAGAGCCGCTTCGACCTTCCTGCCGGCGCGCCCGAGCGCATCGGCCTTCTCCGCGGCCAGTTCGTAGTCGAGCGCCAGCAGCGCCGTATTGCTGGACGAAGTGAAGGAGGAGGGTGGGCGAAAGCTCATGTCATCCGGTCGCGCTGTGGTCCTGCCAAAAACATGGGGCTTCCTGCCGGTTCAGGCAATACCAGGCGCCTCGGCAGGTTTTGTTAACGAATCCGGCGCATCCTGTTCCTCCAAAGAATTGACGACCGAAGACATGAATGCGGCCATGATGGAAGCATCGACAAAACCTGTAGAGGCGGCAACCCGCACGCCTCCTGCGCAGACCGAGGTCCGCGCCGTCGCCGAAGATGCCGCTGTCGGCGAGATCTTCAGCCAATGGCTCGAGCAGGCCGGCAGTGCGACACCTTCCGCCGCGGTCGGCATCCAGTGGGATGATGATGATTTTGACGCGCCGGCGGAAGTCCCCGAAGCGCATGTTCCGGCCAACTGGCTCGATGCCCTCGGCAAGGACCATTCCGAACCGCGCGCCGACCGTTCGGACGAGATTTCCGCGGTCAATTCCGACGACAACGGCCTCTACCGCATGTTCCGGAACGTTTCGCCCTGAGGCCTAGCGCTGCATCGCCGCATCGGCATGGGCGCGGATCTCGGCAAAACCCCAATCCTTCAGGAGCCGCCCGTCCTGCCAGACGGGTTGCAGCACATTTTCGCGCCGCCCGAGTTCGGCAAGGGGCAAGGCGAGGATATCCGTCCCCTCCCGGATGACGGCCTGCCTGCCGGAGGCGAGCGGACGCTCCCTTGCGGGATTTGCCGGCCGCCGGCCGATATCGTGCCAGGAGCCGCTGTCGTCCTCAATGGCACTCGCCAGCATGGTGAAGGACAGCGTGTCGCGGCTGAGCTTCTGCAACAAGGTCGAGCCGACGCCGAAGGAGACATTTTCTGCGGCAAAGCCCATGCCTTCCAGGCGACCGAGGATCATCTGGATGTCCTGCAACGTCACGCCGTCCGACTGGATGACCCGCACATGGTCATCGAGCACCTTGAAACCCTTGCCGTTCAGGCGGGTGCCATAGGCATAGGCGAGCTGGGCGACAACCTGGACCGGCGTATCGATCGGATCGCCGCTGTCGGGGCGCACGATCAGGGTGGCTCCGGCGGCCCGCACCCTGGTTTGCAGCGTCTTTCCCCAGATCTCGGCAACCGCATTGTGCAGGTCGTAGCTGTCGGAGACGACCGAATAGGCACCGAAACGCCCGAAGCGGTCGATCATGTTGGCATAGGCCTCCGATTCGCGGCTCTGCCCCCAGGCGGTCATCGTCGTATGCTCCGAGGCGGGCACGGAGCGGCCCGCCATCAGCGCGCCATAGTGGCGGCGGGCCTGGCGGATGGCCGGCAGTGAATCCGACAGGTGGAAATGCACCAGATGGGCGACCCCGCCGATGGCGGCCTGCTCCTGGCTCGTCGTGCTGCGGGCGCCGAAATCGCTGACCATGGTCGGCATGCGTTCATCGGCCTGATCGCAGGTCCGCTCGAGAAAGGGCTGTATCGTCTGGCGCAGGCGCCACGACAGCGTCGCCACGGTCGACGGATACCAGACGGCGCGCAAAAGTGCCGTCTCCATGTAGGAGGTGAGCCATGGCAGCTGCGGATCGGTATTCGCCAGCTGCACCACCGGAACGCCGCGACGAACAGCGATCCCTTCCGGCAAGGCTTCGATCCTCAGCGGCAGATATCCGCCATGAGCATTCAGGACGCGGGTCCAGCCGGCGCGGTCGAAGGGTTGGCCGTGCAGCGCGGCAATTTCCTCGGCCTCATCGATGTCGGCCATGGCGATCGGTTTGGCGAGATATTCCTTGAGGAACATCTGCAGGCCGAAGAACATCACTTCGGGCCGTGAGGAATGGCCGCGCGTCGTGATGTAGCTGGAGATCGCCCGGGCGCCTTCCGGATATTGCAGATAGTGCCCGAGCTTGTAGCTGTCGGTGTTCAGAATGAGATTCTGGTTGTTCATCGTGCGGCATCCGGCGATCGGTTGTCGGGGGGGCGTCAAGACCCGCACGGGCGGGAATTGCTTTGGTCAAAAGCTGTACGTGAGCCCTCTTGGAGCGGCAAGGCGCCTAATCGCAAATATGGTTAACGCATAATTAACGTTTCTGTCGCAGGATACGGGATCATTGATAAGGCAAATGCCTTCGTGAGGGCTCCGTCGGTTTCGACGGGAAATATCCGGTCGCATGAGCGGCACGCAATTGCCAGTGATTCTTCAGCCATTTGCAGGATGGGGAGCTGCCATGCTGCCTCCGGTCAACGCCGTCGCCAATTCGTCCATCGCCTTCCAGGATCCGCGTGCCGCGCAGGACGGCGCGACCGAGACCCATGCCAGGCCCCAGGGAGCGCTGCCCCAGGCCGCAAACGGGCTGGAACAAAACGCCGCGATCGCCGGCCGCCTCAACCTTCTGCTGCTGACGGGCCAGGAGCGGATGTCGGACAATCTCGCCATCCTGGTCAACCTGCTGGGCAGCCGCCTCGGCATGGAGCGGGCTGACGGGGAGAGCCTCAGCGCCTATGCCGGACGTCTCGTCCAGGCCCTCGGCGACCTGACGCCCCAGATGCGTCAGTCGATACAGCGCCAGCTGTCGCAGATGTTCGGCGGCCTGCAATTGCGCACGCTGATGGACGCCTTCCGCAATCCGGTCGGGCCGGAAGCCGCGACCCTTTCGATCTATCTCGAATTGTATCGCGTCAAGGACAAGGATCTCGCCGCCCGGACCGTGGTGACCTCCTATCGCCAGAATGGCGGAGAGACGCGCGCCAACGTCCTTCCAGCGTCAGCGCCGACGGTGCCCGGACGGACGAGCGCCGGTGCTCCGGCGGCATCGACACCGGCGACAGCCTTGCCCCTTCGCACCGAGCAAGGGACGCAGCCGCTCACCGAGACCGCCGTAGACCCGGAACTGATCGGCGGCGATACGATCGATGATCCGATGGCGCCTGTCGCCAAGGGCCGGCTGTTCAGCATGCAGGACGAGCAGTCGCGCAAGATGCTGAAGCTCGCCGCTGCACGGGCCCTCCAGGCAACGATGTCCTATGGCGCCGAGCCTGTGAGCCGCAATGCCGGCGTCGAGCCCCTGGCCGCCGGAGCGCCGCTTGAGGCGAGTGAAACGATCGAGATCGCCGATGATCGCCAGCCTCACCGGGACGTTGACATTGCCGGCGAGCCGGCAGCCGCCAAGGTCTTGGTGGCGCGCGCGGCCGACGCCCCTGCGTCCAGTGCCCGCGTCATGCTCGAGGCAGTGCCTAACGAGGGAACATCGCGCCGAAGCCACCCATGCCGAAACGGGATCGCGCGCCGACAAGTCCGATCCTGCAACCACGCAGAACCCGGCGATGGACGGCGACGGAAACGCCGGCGACAAGACGCAGACGCTTTTCGTCCTGAAGGGCTGGCAGGAAGACGCGGCCCGCGACGTCGAGGCGGCGATCCCGGCGCCCATGCCTGTGCCGGAGGACATTCTCCCCGATCCGGCGCGGCTGCTCGGCTTCTCCGGCATTGACCACGCTGCGGACGAGAACGAGCCGGGCGCGCTCCCCTTTGAAGCCGATGAGCGTGACACCGTCGCCGAAGAGGCGCAGTCCCCGGCGGATCACGACGCCGCGGCGCTCGAACAGCTGGACGATCCCGCCGCCAATCCCGCAGGCGCGGAGCCGTTGCCGGAACGGGCAGACGCGCCCCACGACCTGCCGGATGCCGAGACCGCGCTGCTGCGCCAGCAGGTCGCCGGTCGTGAAGGTATTCCGTTGCCGCTGGTCAACTATCTCTTTGCCGCCGACGACATTGCCGAGCAGAAGGGATTGAAGCACCGCTTCAGCCAGGAAGGCGAGGCCGGTGGAGAGGATGCCGAAGGCTCTGGCAGCGAAAGCGGCGAGGGCGGCGCGGATGCAGGCGAGAGCGAAGGCGAGATGTCTGACGAGACCGCCGAGCAGCAGGCCCTGGTCGACGACCAGGAGCAAGACCCGACTGGGGCTCCCGTCGAGGGCGAAACGCCGAACGACCTCTATTGGCGCATGGCCGGCTGGTCCTGAGTCAACCTGCGGCCACGGCGCGCCTGCCGCGCTTCCTAAATCCCAAAGAAAAGCCCGCCGGTCGATGACCGGCGGGCTCTTTCATTTCAGCGGTGTCGGGGCTTATTCGCCGCCGCGGTTCTTCAGAGCCGCGCCGAGAATGTCGCCGAGCGAAGCGCCCGAGTCGGACGAACCGAACTGTGCGACGGCTTCCTTCTCTTCAGCGATTTCCAGAGCCTTGATCGACAGCATGACCTTGCGATCCTTCTTGGAGAAGTTGGTCACGCGGGCATCGACGATCTGGCCGACCGAGAAGCGTTCCGGACGCTGCTCGTCGCGGTCGCGGGACAGATCGGCGCGACGGATGAACGAGGTGATGTCTTCGTGGTTCACGAGCTTCACTTCGATACCGCCATCGTTGATGCCGATGACTTCGCACGAGACGACGGCGTTCTTGCGCAGGTCGCCCGAGGCGGCTGCATCGCCGACGGCATCCTTGCCGAGCTGCTTGATGCCGAGCGAGATGCGTTCCTTCTCGACGTCGACGTCGAGAACGACAGCCTTGACCACGTCACCCTTGTTGAACTCCTCGATGACCTGTTCGCCCGGGCGGTTCCAGTCGAGGTCGGAGAGGTGAACCATGCCGTCGACGTCGCCTTCGAGGCCGATGAACAGGCCGAATTCGGTCTTGTTTTTGACTTCGCCTTCGACTTCGGTGCCGGCCGGGTGGCTGTAGGCAAAGGCCTGCCACGGGTTCTCGAGGGTCTGCTTGAGGCCGAGCGAGATACGACGCTTGGACGGATCGACTTCGAGAACGACCACGTCAACGTCCTGCGTGGTGGACAGGATCTTGCCGGGGTGAACGTTCTTCTTGGTCCAGGACATTTCCGAGATGTGGATCAGGCCTTCGATGCCCGGCTCCAGTTCGACGAATGCACCGTAGTCGGTGATGTTCGTGACGGTACCGGAAATCTTCTTGCCGACCGGGTACTTGGCGGCAATGCCATCCCACGGATCCGACTCGAGCTGCTTCATGCCGAGCGAGATGCGGTGGGTTTCCTGGTTGATGCGGATGATCTGAACCTTGACCTGCTGGCCGATGGACAGGATTTCCGACGGATGGTTGACGCGACGCCATGCCATGTCGGTGACATGGAGCAGACCGTCGATGCCGCCGAGGTCGACGAACGCACCGTAATCGGTGATGTTCTTGACGACGCCGTCGATGACCTGGCCCTCTTCGAGGTTCTGCACCAGTTCCTGGCGCTGTTCGGCGCGGGTCTCTTCGAGCACCGTGCGGCGCGACACCACGATGTTGCCGCGG
>JAHRYZ010000048.1 GCA_020621905.1 Rhizobium sp. | reverse complement strand
CGCCGGACGGCCAGCCCGTCGTCTCGATGGGCGGCCTCAAGGTCACGCCGGACATCGGCTTTGCCGAGATCGACCCTCAGCGCTTCGATGCCCTGGTGATCCCCGGCGGCTATGCCTGGGAAAAGGGCCAGGCCTTCGATTTCACCGAACTGGCAAGGGGTTTCCGGGCCGAGAACAAGGTCGTCGCCGGCATCTGCGCTGCGGCGAGCGCCCTTGCCGCCACCGGTGTGCTCGACGATGTCGCCCATACCGGCAATTCACTCGCCTCGCACGGCAAGTATCCCGGCTATCACGGGGCGGACCACTATCGCGACCAGCCGCAGGCCGTCTCCGACAGGGGCATCGTCACCGCACCCGGATCGGCGCCCGATACCTTTGCGACCGAGGTGCTGAAGGCGCTCGACCTGTGGACGCCGGAGGCCGAAACCGAACTCTCGGCCTTTGCCGCCGAGCACCGCTGATCTCGGGTCTCAAGGCTTCAGCGCCCGGCGGATGTCGCGGCTGTTGAGATTGAAGGCCTGGCCGGCGGCCGGACCGCGCGCCGCTTTTGCGGCAGCGGCCGCGTCAAAGGCGGCGTGATGGCTGGAAAACCACGCGAGGCAGTCTTCGACGCTCGGCGTGGGATTTTCGGTCAGGCTGCGAAAGGCGAGCCGGTGGACGAAGCATCGGCTGCCGGACGGCCGATGGAAAAAGACCAGCGCATCGAGATCGATGCGCCAGTCGAATTCGGGGCAGGGGGTGCCTGCCATGGGGCCTCAGGCTTCGAAACGGCGGCGCAGGTGGCCGCTGAGCGAACCGAGCAGCGCCCAGAACAGAAGGCTGGTCAGCGTGGCGATGACGACGAAGCGGTGCGACATCGCCTCCGGTGCCAGAGCCTGTTCGCCCTCCGCCGGAACCGGTGCGCCGATGACGTGCGGGAAGGCGATCAGCACGATGGCCAAGGCCGCAGCCCAGGGCTTGCGCTGGAAGAACAGCAGCGCCAGACCGGCCGCCGTCGACAGCGCCGTTCCCACCCACCAGACCTGACGCTCGAAGAGCGGTGCGGCGGGCGTTCCCGGAAGTTCCGGATGCAGGCCGAAGCCCGGTGCGAGCATCACCACGACGAAGCCGCACAGGCCCCAGATGAGGCCGCTCCGCCAGTCGCTGTGGCGGCCGGAGATCTGCATCAGCCCGTTCAGCACCAGCGCGAAGCCGATGGCCGTCAGGATGTTGGCGGCGAGCGTATAGGCGGTGCGTTCGATGCCGTCGGCGGGTGCCCAGGCATCGGCGCTGTGATGGTCGTGCGCTTCGGTGGCGGCTGCGTCATGGTCGTGGGCAATACCCGCGTCATGATCATGGGCCGCGCCGGGCCCGGGGCTCACGGCCGTTTCCCCGGTTTCATAGACTTCGGCCGCCAGGATGAGCGGCGTCGTTCCAAGAAATTGCGCGAGTGTCACCACCGTCCCGACGATCAGCCCGACCAGCACCGAAGTGAAGACGAGCGAGCGAAAGAGAGACATGGGTGCTCCCCTCAATGGCAGGGGAAGGCGTTGGCGTGGCGCGCGTCGTGGGCGGCGTTGTGCACCACTTCCATCGGCGAAAAACCGACGAAGCCGACGACGAAGAGGCCGAAGAAGACGCTGAGCAGCGCCGGCGCGATGCGGCCGGCGACGGACGAGGTGGATGCGGTGATGGTGTTGACGGACATGGTTCCCTCCGAACAAGTGGCGATGGATATCGACGGCCGGAGGAGGAGAAAACGGGGACAAAGGGACGGCTGCGGATCGACGATCCAGGCCGCGCAATCTCCCTGTCTTCCGGACAACCCCGCCCGGCAGGCGACGACAGATGATGGCAGGTCTCCTGGCTTGCGGGTCATGACACCTTGGACAGCCTTCCCGGATCGTCTCCAGTGGCCATGTCGTCCAGGCGTTCGCCGCTCACAGTTGCGGGGGCAGCCACGAATCGAGCCCCGTCAGGGTCGTCCCTATCGTGTTCCCTATTAATCCCCGAAGCGCCGCTTCTGGGGAACCATCGCGGACACTATCGCGGCGGCGGACGGCCATGTCAATAACGGCGGACGGATCGCGGCGGGAGAATTCGTCGTCCTGGCCGCTGCCGGCTCAGTGCCGGACCGGCGGATGCTGCGACCATTGCTGCAGCGTCGTCTTGATCAGCACCAGGGCGGCCTGCTGCGCATGATCGCGCTCGCGCGGATCGACGATATTGGAAAGCCGCTTCTCGAAGGCCTGCACCGTCTCGTCCACCCAGCGATGCAGGGCGGGATCCGGATAACTGTCGAGCAGCGAGCGGAGCGCGCTTTCCATTCGCCGGCGTTCGATGCTCATGCTGCAGTCCTTGACTGTTGTGACGAAACGCACTCTGGCGGGGCAGGCTTGCGCGATGCTGGAGGGGGCGGGGGGAGCTACAGTTCTGCCGGCCACAATCTGGCCAGGAAACGCCTAAGCGGTTTCCTCTGCCGCCTTGGAGAGCGCTTCCTCGGCCCATTGATTGAGGCTCTTGCCGGAGAGTTCGGCTGCCTTTGCGGCGCGCGCATGCACGTCGGGATCAACGCGAAACATCATCTTACCGGAATAGGACTTGTGAGGCTCGCGTCCGAGCGTGCGGCACGTCTCGACATAGTCGTCCACGGCCTCGTGGAAGGCCCGCTTGAGTTCGTCGACGCTCTCGCCGTGAAATCCGACGACATCGGCGATGCCGGCGATGTTGCCGAAGAAGATCTCATCCTCTGCGTCGAAGGCGATGCGAGCCGAGAAACCCTTGTAGGTCATCACATTCATGGTCTCACTCCAAGGTCTTCGAGGAAGCGTCGTGCATCGCGTATCTGGTAGCGCTTCGCTTCTTTTTCCGGGTGTGGCCGATGGAAGAAGGCCAGGCGTCCGTCCTTTTCGAACCGAACGCGGGACCCGTTGCCTTCGATCACCACACATCCCAGCGCGATCAACAGGCTTTCGACGTCCGCCCAGGCGATGGAGCCTGACACCGGATCGTTGAAGATCGAATGCAGCGTCTTCCTCTGCCGACTGTTCATCAACAAACCTTAAATCATGCTAGCGCTTTCTGCAATCACATCGCGAGCAGATCGGCCTTTAGATTGGCGACCCCCGCCCCTCATCCGCCTGCCGGCACCTTCTGCCCGTTTTGATGGGGAGAAGGTCAGGGTGAGGGGCAAAGCCCCACAGTTTGGCCCCACTAGGCTCGCCGTGAAGGGCGCAACCTGTATGCCCAACGCTCACTTCACCGCCGGCACGGCCTTCAGATAGGCGGCGATCGCCTCGCGGTCGGTGGCGGAAAGCTCGGCCAGGTTCTTCTGCACCTCGACCATCGCGCCGCCGACGCTGTCGAAGTCGGGGGTGAAGCCGGTCTCGAGATAGGAGGCGATGTCGCCTCGCGACCAGGCGCCGATGCTCTTCGAGCCGGGGGTGATGTTGGGGATGGTGCCCTGACCTTCCGGGTTCGGCCCGCCGGCCAGCCACTGGCCGGCCTTGAAACCGCCGAGCATGTCGCGCGGCGTATGGCATTCGCCGCAATGGCCGGGGCCCTCGACCAGATACTGGCCGAGCTTGACCTGGTCGTCGGCATTGGCGAGTTCGACGCGCGGTGCATCGGTGAAATAGAGGAATTTCCAGCCACCGAGCGAAAGCCGGATGTTGAACGGGAAGGGCAGTTCGTGTGCGGGCGCTACCGCCTCGCTCGCCGGCAGCGTCTTCATGAAGCCGTAAAGGTCGTTGATGTCCTTCGGCGCCATGCGGGCATAGGAGCCGTAGGGGAAGGACGGATAGAGATGCTCGCCGTCGCGGCCGACCCCGCGCGTCATCGCATCACCGAATTCAGCCAGCGTCCAGGCGCCGATGCCGGCGGTCGGAGAGGAAGAGATGTTCGGCGCATGGAACGTGCCGAACGGGCTCTTGAGCGGCGCGCCGCCGGACAGCACGAGCCGGGCATCGCCCTCGGACTTTGCCGCCGCATGGCAACTGGTGCAACCGCCGGCAAAGAAGATGCGCCGGCCGTTTTCGAGGTCCGGCTGGCCGAGATCGGCCCAGACGGAAGCGTCCTGGCGCTCAGGTGCGGTGACAATGAGGAAGCCCGCGCCGCCGACCATGCCGAGCGCCACCAGCGCGCCCAGTCGTTTCAGCCATTTCGATGCCATGGCGGCCTCCAACCTCGATGTCTTCTGCTTGCGGATACGCGGCGCCGGCTGTCCTCACGGCAAATGCGAGGGGCCGGCGCCGGTGGATCGTCCCGTCGGTCTTACTTCTTCAGGCGGTAGGTCTCGTGACAGCTCGAGCAGGCCGCGCCGACGGCCTTCATCACGGCGCCGGTGCTGGCCTCGTCGGTCGGCATGGCGGCGAGCTGGGCTTCGGCCACCTTGGTCAGTTCCGCGGCCTTGGCCTTGAAGTCATCCATGTTTTCCCAGATCTTCGGGCTCGCTTCGGAGTCCATGCCGACTTCCGAGCCGGCCGGGAAATGGTTGGGGAAGTCCTTGCCGGCTTCGGCCATGGTGGTGAGCGAAGCCTTGACGACCTCCGCGTCGAAGGGCTTTTCGCCCTTGACGATCGCGCCGATGGCGCCCATCGCGCCGCCGACCTTCTTCATCATCTCCTGGCGCACGACCTGCGGCTCGTCGGCGGCGATCGCGGCGGTCAGGCCCAGTCCGGTGACGATGGCGGCAGCCAGGACAAGTTTGAGCTTCATCGGGTATCTCCATTATGGCGTGCCGGGCGGACCGGCGGTTGGATGGCAAGAATGCGCCCGAGGATGTTTGCAAAATTGTGCGACAGGAATGAAGTCACATTCAGGTGAAGTTGCGGCCTTCGTCCAATTATTTGATAAACATCACGAATTGCCGGGTTTGTCGGGTTCAGGCTTTGGCCAGCCCGTGCCACAGCGTGAGCGCGGCTGCGGCGATCAGGAGCCCGCCCGCCGCCCGTCCGACCCAGATCGTCGCCGTCGGATTGCCGGTGAGCGTCGCCCGCGCCCGGTCGGCGGCGAGCGCCACGCCGCCATAGACGAGCGCCTGCGTGACGATGGTCATCAATCCCAGAACCAGCCCCTGCAGCCAGATCGGCCCGTAAACGGGCTTCAGGAACTGCGGATAGACGGCAATGACGAACAGATAGGCCTTGGGGTTCAACAGGCAGGTGGCGACGGCGCGGCGGAAGGTCTGCCACAGCGCGCCCTTGTCCATCCGCTCGACCGTATCGACGGTGATCGCGCTTCTGACCAGCGTCCAGCCGATCCAGATCATGTAGAGCGCGCCGGCGATCAGGATCGGGGTGAAGAGTGGCGCGCCGCAAAAAAGCCCGGCAGCGAGCGCCGAGCGTGTGCACCACGCTGCCCGTCATCATGCTGGAGGTGGGATAGCCTGGCGCGCCATCCGCCCGAGCGAGTCACCAGACACAGGAGCGTCCATGCCGGGAACGATGATGATGCCGGCGATCAGCACTCACGAAAGCTTGAGATTGTCGGCATAGCTCATGTCAGTATCCTTCGTCGTCGTGAAAGGTGGTGGCGCATTTTCTCGCGGAAAATCAGCCGGTATGATCTTTCCTTAAGCAAGGCCAACTGACATGCTTGTGTCAGTAGCGTTTCCGGCGGGAGGCAAATATGCGCAAGGCGTCGCGGCTCTTCGAGATCATCCAGATCCTCCGGCTGTCGCGCCGCGTCGTTACCGCTGCCGAGATCGCCGAGCAGCTTGAGGTGACGCCGCGCTCGATCTATCGCGACATCGCGGCCCTCCAGGCCATGCGCGTGCCGATCGAGGGCGAGCGCGGGCTGGGCTACATCCTGCGGCCCGGCTTCGACCTGCCGCCGCTGATGTTTTCGGTGGAGGAGACCGAGGCGATCGTGCTCGGTCTGGCACTTCTGGAGCGCACCGCCGATACCGGGCTGAAACAGGCGGCCCGGCGGGTCAATGCCAAGATCGCCGCGGCCGTGCCGGAGCCGCTGCGCCAGGTGCTGCAAGGCAATGCGCTGCAGGCCTGGGGCTCGGTCGCGCCGGCGCCGGAAGGGGTTGATCTCGCCATGGTGCGCGCCGCCATCCGCGACGAGCGCAAGCTGCTGATCGACTATCGCGATGAACTGGCCAATGCGACGGAGCGCACGGTGCGGCCGCTGGCGCTGGTCTATTATTCGGCTACCGCCGTCATCGTCGCCTGGTGCGAGCTGCGTAAGGCGATCCGCAACTTCCGCGCCGACCGGGTCGAGGACTGCCAGCCGCTCGAGGATTTCTTCCTGGGCGAAGGCAATGCCTTGCGCGAACTCTGGACCGCCGGCTGGACGGGCAGCACCGTCGCCGCGCCCGCCCAATAAGCATGGTGCCTGCAGTGGTCGGTGCGCAAACACGGGATCGTTGTGATGTCGCGCGGTCGGGCGTGCTGAGCGCGCCGGGATCGCGCGTCCTAGAGGGCGAGAACCCGGCTCTCCTCGCGGCCGAAGCCGGTGATCTCCATGCGGTCAGCATGGACCGCGACCATGGCGAAGGCGTTCTCCTCGGCGGTGTCGACCATGCCCTTGATGTTGACGAAGTGCGTGCCGTTCAGCCGGCCGTAATTGCCGGCATGGTTATGGCCGCAGAAATAGCCGATGGCGGCGGGCGAGTCGGCGATCAGCGCCGAAACCTCTTCCGCGCCCCACAGATTGTGGTCGCTTTCCGGATAGAGCGGATAGTGCCCGAACACGATCGCTCGCTCGCCGGCTTCTTCTGCGAGGTTCAGCCGTTCGCCCAGCCACCCGACCTGCGTAGCACTCATGCCGGCGTTCCAAGCCTGCGCATTGGCCGCACCTGTTGCGGTGAGCAAGGTCAGCCGCTCGGCCGCCTCGACCCGGCGTGGATCGTCGAGCGGCGGGGCAAACAGCGAGACCTCGTTGCCATCGGTGATGATCAGCCTGACCCCGTTGACGGCAAAGTCATGGTAGGGCGCCGGCATGCCGAGCCGGGCGTGCACGTCCGCCAGCCGGTCGGCGGCGACGGCAAAATCGTGATTGCCGGGCAGGAAATGATGCGGATGGCGCAGCGTCTCGTAGAGCGCCAGCACGCGGTCGAAATTCTCCCAGTCCCGGTCGATCACGTCGCCGAGCGTCACGACGAAATCGAGATCCTCGCCATTGAACCGCGCGATCGCCGCCTCGAGCTTGCCGAGGCTTTGCCCATAGTGGCGGTCGAGCCGCGTGTTCGGCGCGATCGGCGCATATTGCGGATCGGCGATCAGGCCGAAGCGGAGAAGGGGGGAGGACTGCTGGGAGGGCATTGTCGACACGTCGTGAAAGGGATGGCCGGACATAGGTGCTGGCCGTGACAGTCGTGTGACAGCGGATGGAACGCTCTTCTCCCTTGGTGGGAGAAGAAGCGAAATCGAGGGCTTAGCCGAAGGCTAAACCTCAGATTTCGCAGATGAGGGGGAAGGGCGGCGCGCTCGGATCATCTGGCTCCGTCATCCTCGGGCTTGACCCGAGGATCCATGACGCGCCGAGCGTCGGCACACAATAAGGGATCGGGTGCTGCTCTTGCAGCCCTGACGCAACCGGGCTGGATTTATACGCGCTCCGTGTCAGGTCCTATCGGAAAAGCTCTGAATGCGTGCCGGCTCGCGTGAAGACGACAAGATTCTGTTTTTCGTCGAGCGTGTAGATCAAGAGGAAATCGCCGCCAATGTGACACTTATGGTGATCTGCCCACTCCCCGGTCAGCGCGTGGTCTTTCCATTCCGCTGGCAGGGGTGCGTCGTTCGCAACCAGAAGGCCCATGACCTCCTTCAATTTGACCATGTCGTAGCGCCCGGAATCGTTAAGACTTTTCCAGTCTCTGACGAATTGCTTCGTGTGGTCCGAGCAGCGAGGAAGCGAAGCCCGCTTCGATGAAGCCGGCTTGCTTTTGCCTTGCTTAGGACGCACGGTTTCCAGCCTCGATTGAACCGATCAGTTCTTCGGCGGTGCCGAAACGATTCCGGCGCGCGGCTTTGATGGCGCGCGCTTCCTCGATCGCGGCGACAGTCTCCGCATTCGGTCGGGTCAGTTCAATCGGGAGAGCCTTTTCGCGGGCGATCCTCGTCAGCATCATGCGCATCACATCGGAGACAGTCAGCCCGAGGCTGTCGAGCACTTCGGTCGCATCATCCTTCAATGCGGCATCAATCCGTGCCCGGACATAAGCATTTGCTGCCATTATGGACATCCTTCTTTTCTTGAGAAAGATGTAGCTCAATTGGGCATCAATTTCAAGGCAGTCCCGGAGCGAAGGGCTTCTCCGCCGCGAGCGGGCCGCGGAGCAATTCTCGTCAGATCACCCTAACCGCATAGACTTCGCCACCCGCGAGCGGCAGCAGGCGGTTGGCCATTTCGGCCTTCAGCTCCTCGTGGCGGGCGATTTCCTCAGGCGTCTTGTCGGCCTTGGCGCCGAGCATGACGAATTCCTCGCGCACATGGCCCGGCTTGATCACCGCCTCGACCGTCCTGCCGCGATAGCTGAAGCGGAAGACGTAAGGGCCCGGCGGATCGTTGATCACGTGCGTGCCGCCGATCGACTTGTCGACGACAAGCCGCCCCTCGGTCAGCGCGCGGGTGACCATTTCCAGCGCATCGCGGCCGCCGGGGCCGGAAAAGGCGGTGAGGATGGTCACCTCGCGCCGCTCCAGCGGCGTATCCGACAGCAGCGGAAAGGCCGCCTGCATGGCTTTGAGCCCATGCGCGACGCCGCCGGGGAAACCGCCGCCGTGATAGGCGTTGATGCTGTCGAAGGTGAAGCTGATGGGGTGTCCGTTGTCGAGGACGGTGATCTCGTTAGACATGGGCATAGGCCTTCAGATTGGGAACGAATCGGTCGAGGAAGCGCGTCGTCGCCGGCATGAAATGCGAGCCGTGATGGAACATCGGATCGAGCGAGGAGAGGATCATGGTGCCCGGCGTCGAGACCCTGTCCTCGTAGAGGATCGGCCGGCCTTCGCCATCGCGGGCGAGAACGGTGGCGCCATCCGGCGGCACGAACCAGCCGTGCAGGTGCCAGGTGACCTCTCTGTCGCCGATGCCCTGCATCAACGGATGCTTTGCCGCCGCTTCCGCGACCCTGACGCCGAGATCGGCCGACGGATCGAGCCACCACCACCAGTTCGTCTCCGTCTCGGTGAAGTCCACAGCCGGCAGCCAGAGGTCCGACCGGCTCTCGCCGAGCGCGACGACGGTGCCGCCGGCGTCGAGATGGCGGGCGACGACGTCCTTCTGCGCGATCATGCGCCGCGCCGGCGTGCGGCACGGCACCCAGAGAATGTCGTCCGGGCGCAGCACCTGGCCCAACTGTTCCGGTCTGCAGATCACGTCGAACGCCTGCGTATAGCGCGGGCCTTCGAGGCTGCGGATATGGTAATAGGTGCCCGACGAGGGGGCGACGATGCGGCGGCCGGAGCGGGTCGAGGTGCGATGGCCGCCATAGGTCTCTGGCTGCGAAAGGGGCAGAACCTCCGCCGGCTTGGCCTGGCTTGCCGGCCAGGGGTCGAAGCACAGCGCGCCATTAGCCCAGGCGAGGATGCGGGCGGAAAGCTCCGGCGCCAGCCCCCATTCCAGCCCCATGCCGGCGAGATCGTTGCCGGAATGAGAAAAGATCCGCCCGCCCTTAGGCCGCGCCCAGACCCAGTCGACCGGGACCCTGGCAGCGCCGAGACCGTTGACGGCGACGGCACCCTCGGGCAGCGGGTTGCAGCCGCGGCCGTAAAAGCCGGCGACACCCTTGTTGGTCTCCAGCTTGTTGAGATCGATGCCGTCGTAGATCGGGTGTGGATTGACCGCGGACAGGTCGAAGTCCGGGCGCTTCGGCTCGGCGATCGGCCGGTACTGCCCCATGCCGTCGATCAGCGGCCGTACCATGTGGCCGTTGAAGAACCAGCGCTCCGCCGCGGTCGAGAAAGGCTCGAGTGCCGGCTTGAGGCGAGCATGGCGTCCTGGTCGAGCTGCTGGCTGGTGATCAGGGCCGCCATGCGCCCAGGATCTCCGCCGCGAGGTCGCACTGCTTGACCATCACGGCCTTCGCGATGGCGCGGCGGCCTCGACGATGCCCGGCGAAGGTTTGCCATAGGCGGATTTCACATAGATCGTGCTCATGCCGCCTCTGTTCCGGAAAAAGCGGGCAGGATCGCCCGGCGCGTGCCACCCGTGGGTCCCTTGACCTCGACCCAGCGCATCGGCACGCCGTAGAGTTCGGAGAGGCTGTCGGGCTCGATCATCTGCGAGACCGGGCCATGGATCTCGCGGCCGCCCGGCATCATCAGCAGCACGTCGTCGGCGGCCGCCAGCGCGTGGTTGGGGTCGTGGGTGGTGAAGATGATGGCGAAGTCACGGCGAAGCCTCAGCGTATCCAGCAGTTCCAACGTTTTCGCCTGGTTGCCGAGGTCGAGCGCCGAGGTCGGCTCGTCGAACACCAGCACCGGCGATCCGGTGGCGAGCGCCCGGGCGATCAGCACCATCTGCCGCTGGCCGCCCGACATGCGGTCGTAGCGGAGGTTGGCGAGCCCGCAGGCGCCGACCTGCACGAGGGCTGCTTCGGCCGCTTCGCGGTCGGCGGCGACGGCTGGCCGAACAGGCCGAGCCGCACCGCGCGCCCCATGACGACGACATCGAGGCCGGAGAGCTTGGCCTGCGAGGCGCCGTGCTGCGGCACATAGCCGGCGACCTCGGCGCGCCGCGTGCCCGAAGCGAGCGGCTGGAAGCCGAGGAGCGCCCGCAACAGCGTGGTCTTGCCGCGGCCGTACGGGCCGAGGATCGCCATGGAGCGGCCGACCGGCACGGAAAAGCTGATATCCTTGAACAGCGTGCGGGATCCGAAGGCGACGGATGCCCTGTCGAGGCCGATCATGGGCGGTTCGCCTCCTTGAAATGCTTGCGCAAGAGCACGGCAAAGACCGGCGCGCCGATCAGCGCGGTCAGCACGCCGAGCGGGATTTCGGCCGCCGTCAGCGTGCGCGCCAGCGTGTCGATGAAGGTGAGATAGGCGGCGCCAATGATCGCCGAGGCGGGGATCAGCGCGCGGTGGTCCTCGCCGACGAGAATGCGCGCGGCATGCGGCACGACAAGCCCGATCCAGCCGACGATGCCGG
This sequence comes from Rhizobium sp., assembly GCA_020621905.1. GTDB lineage: Bacteria > Pseudomonadota > Alphaproteobacteria > Rhizobiales > Rhizobiaceae > Allorhizobium. Next base: position 9,425 of record JAHRYZ010000048.1, on the reverse strand, counting down.
CGACCGCGACCGAGGTTCCGGTCATCAGCGAAATGGCGATGAAGACGTACCAGCGTTCGCGGTCGGGATTGACGCCCAGCGACCGCGCCTCGCTGTCTTCGAGCGCCAGAAGGTTCAGCCGGTAGCGCAGGGCAAAGACGATGACGAGGCCGATCGCCATGCCCGGAACGGCAAGCCAGAGCCTGGCCCAGGTGGCGGTGGCAAACGAGCCCATCAGCCAGTAGACGATGGCCGGCAGCGAGGTGTTCGGATCGGCGATGAACTGGATGATCGACACCAGCGCCCCGAACAGCGCGCCGATCACCATGCCCGACAGGATGACGGTGATGACTTCCGTGCGGCCGTTGATGCGGGCAAGCGCGCCGACGAGGATCAGCGCCGACAGGCCGAAGACGAAGGCGAGCCCCAGAAGCACCACGCCGGAATAGCCGAACAGCAGCGCCATCGCGCCCCCGAAGGCCGCGCCCTGACTGATGCCGAGCACCTGCGGCGAGACCAGCGGATTGCGGAACACGCCCTGAAGGGCCGCCCCGCCGACGGCGAGTGCTGCGCCTGAAAGCGCGGCGAGCAGCACGCGCGGCAGGCGCACCAGAAGCACGATGCGCTCGTCCATCTGCGCCGGCGCGAGGCCGGGGTTCATCGCCCCGGCCATCAGGATGTCGATGATGCGCGGCACGCTGACGGAATAGCGGCCGGCGCCGATGGCAAACAGCATGGCGGCCACCAGCGCGATGAGGAGGGCGCCGAACACGCCGATCCGCATCACCGAGACGTCGCGCCGAACCGGCTCCGCCACCACCGCGCTCATCACTTGGCCTTGAACTGGGCGTAGTTCGTGGCGTCGCCCTGCATCTGCGTCCACAGGATGCCGTCGATGTCGTCTTCGCCGAGGTCGTAATTGTAGAGCGCCTTGTAGGCCTTCTTCATCTCGGCCCGCAGGTCATAGGCGAAGACGTCCGGATGCAGCAGATTGGCGAGCCACATCCAGGTCAGCGGACTTTCCTGGCTCGGCGGGTCCCAGCGATAGCCGCCGAGCGGCATCTTGTAGACTCGTCTGTCCTGCGCGGCCTTGGTCAGCGACAGGATCGGATCATTGTAGATCCGGTCGATGCCGAGCTTGGCTTCGAAGCTGTTCAGCAGGATGACGTCCGGGTTCCATTCGGCGATCTGCTCGGGGCTGATCGTCGTGCCGTTGCCCTCGACGGAGGCCGAGGCATTCACCCCGCCGACCAGTTCGATGTACCAGGCATTGTAGTTGCCCTTGTTGCCCGAGGCGGTCAGGTTCTCCATGGCGCGGCCGAGATAGAGCACCTTCGGGCGCTTGTCGGCCGCAATGGCCTTGGCCTTCTCCGCCATCTCCTTGGCGACCGTGTCGCGCCAGCCGTTGATCGCCGCGGCCCGTTCCGGCTTGCCCATCGCGGTTGCGACCATCTCGTGGTAATAGCGGGTCTTCTCTTCCGTGCCGTAGGAAATGAGCGCGACGTTGAGCCCGGCATTGCTGATCGGGTCGACGAGATCGGCGCCATAATCGGCCCACTGGATCACCAGTTCCGGATTGGTCGCCGCCAGTTCCTCGACATTCGGGATGAAGTTCGGCGCGGTGACGTCGGAGGGAATGTCCTTGGCTTCCGGGAAGATCTTGCCGAGCACCCCTTCGACGATCGCCGACTTGGCGGTCGGGTTCATGCCGACCAGCTTGCCGGTGCCACCGTCCATGGCGATGATGGTCGAGGCCATCGGGATCGGGATCGAGGCGATGCGCTCGGCCGCCTTCGGCAGCGTGACGGTGCGGCCGGCCTGGTCGGTGAGGGTGATCGGATCGGCGAGTGCTGCGCCGGCAAGGCCGAGAACGGCTGCCAGGCTGAGGGGAAGACGATGAAGCATCATCGGGCCTTTCGCAAAGTGGAGTAAAAATGTCCTAATTCGATGCGCTCAGATCGCAAACATGAGCATTGTTGTCAAGATACAGCCGGGATGAAGAGCCCTGTGAATTTGTGGGTATCGGCGTCACGGCCTTTCGGCCCGCCCGGTCCGGGCTTCTGTCGTTTGACGATGGACGGGCGGAAAAATCGCCTATGAAGGCGCTCTCACAAATTGACTTTTCGCAACAGGTCTTCCGCCATGATCGTCCGCGACCGCCCGAGCCTTCTCGTCCTGTTCTTCATCCTGCGCGGATCCGTCCTGCCGATGATCTTCCCGCAGGTGCTGTTCGTGCTGATCCTGTCGGCCTTCGTCGTGTGGGGGCACAATTTCTGGCCGGTGCTGGTGCCCGGCTTCAACAGCGCGCCGCTGGCGCTGGTCGGCATCGCGCTGTCGATCTTCCTCGGCTTCCGCAACAATGCCTGTTACGACCGCTGGTGGGAGGCGCGCAAGGATTGGGGCCTGCTGATCGTCGCCTCGCGCTGCCTGGCGCGCCAGTCGATGATCCTCGAGGGCAGGGGAGATACGGACGAGCCGGCGCCGCGCCGCCGGCTGGTCGAGCTGACGATCGCCTATGCCTATGCGCTGCTCATGCACCTGCGCTCGGGCGGCGACCAGGCCCGCATCCTCGCCCGGCTCGCGCCGGACCGGCACGAGGCATTCATCGAAAGCCGCAACCGGCCGGATTTCGTCCTGCGCGAAATGGGGGCGCTGCTCGCCGGACTGAAGGGCCGCGGTCGCCTCAGCGACATCGAGTTTAGCCTGCTGGATGCCACCATCGGGCAGATGTCGGGCGTGCTGTCAGCCTGCGAACGCATCCGGCTGACCCCCGTACCCTTCGGCTATACGCTGCTGCTGCATCGCACGGCCTATATCTTCTGCTTCCTTCTGCCCTTCGGCTTTGCCGACATGCTGGGCTGGCTCACTCCGTTCGCCACCGCGCTCGTCGCCTACACCTTCTTCGGCTTGGATGCGCTCGGCAACGAACTGGAGGAGCCCTTCGGCGACCTGCCCAACGACCTGCCGATCGGGGCGCTCGCCGAGACCATCGAGATCAACATGCGCGAGGCGCTCGGCGAGCGCGACCTGCCGCCGCTGCCGGAAGCCAGGGACTACATCCTGATGTGACGCCGCGCCGGGCGCCATTCGTTTGAAAGCGTTAATACAGGTTTTCCTGATGCGTTTATGATTGCTAAACGCATCACTGCTACATCTGGCGGGGTCTGAATGGATCCGGTTGCGATCCCGCGTGGCATGAGGGCTGGTTCAGGACACGGTGCTTTCGATTGTCCGTCACCCTGTGGAACGCCCATGACCCTCGTGCCTCATCACGGCCGCCAGGCAGTAGCAGCGATCTTCGCATCGGACGCCGACACCGTCGAGCTTGCGCCGGAGGCGATCCGCGACGCGACCGCGCGCACCTTCGCGCCGATCATCCGCGGCTTCCTCGTCCCGGTCTTCATCTTCTATCTGTTCATCAGCGTTGCGCATGTCGTGCTTCGCGCCCCTGCGGACGGCGCCCTGCTGTTTTCCCTGTCGGCATCGACGGCGGCGGTCGCCTTTTTCTTCCGCAAGTCGCTGCGGCTCAAGGATGTGAGTTTCTTTCGGCTGGAACTGATCGGCGCGGTCGTGCTGATGCTGATCTACCTGAACACCTGCGCCGTGCTCTACGTCGATTTCCACCCGGCGAACCTGCTCTATTTCCTGCTGTTGATGATGCTGGCCTCCACGGTCGGGATCAGCATCCGCGTGGTCGCGGGGGTGAGTGCGATCACCCTGGCCACGATGTTGGCGCTCGCCTATGCGCTGGGCCGCGAGACCTTCTTCTACTATTCCTTCGTCAGCATCGCCGGGGCCTTCAGCGCGGTCGGCCTGGCCATACTGATGCGCGGCGCGATCCTGAAGGCGGTGCGTTCGCGCCTGCTCGCGGAGCAACTGCGGGAACGCGCCGAACGGCAGGCCGATTTCGACGCCCTGAGCGGCCTGCCCAACCGCCGCAGCTACTTCGCCAATCTGGAACAGATGATAGCGGCGCCGGGCGCGAGCGTTTACGTCGGCATCATCGACCTCGACGGCTTCAAGCCCGTCAACGATCTCTACGGCCACGCGGTTGGCGACGACCTGCTGGTCGAGGTGGCCGCCCGCATTCGCAACACCTGTCCGCCCGCCTATCTTGTCGCGCGCCTCGGCGGCGACGAGTTCGCGCTGGGCATCGATCGGCCGCTTTCGCACGACAGCTTGACCCATCTCGGCGCCGCCCTCTGCGAGGCGCTGCGCCGGCCCTTCACCATTTCCGGCATTTCGATCGCCATTTCCGGATCGATCGGCTTTGCCCATTTTCCTTCGAACGGCACCACGGCGCGCGAGATCTATGAGCGGGCCGACCACGCCCTTTATTGCGCCAAGCGCGCGACCCGGGGCGACGTGGTGATCTTCACCGATCGCCACGAGGCCGAGATGACCGATTACGGCCTGATCGAGCAGACGCTGCGCAATGCCGACCTGGTGAAGGAACTCTACCTCGATTTCCAGCCGCAGTTCGACATCCTCGCGCAGCGCACCTCCGGCTTCGAAGCGCTGGCCCGCTGGGCCAGCCCGGCGCTCGGCACGGTCAATCCGGGCCTGTTCATCGCCGCCGCCGAGCGCACCGGCATGATCGAGCGCGTCACCGGCATCCTCCTGCAGAAGGCGCTCGCCGCCGCGGTCACGTGGCCGTCCGACATCTCGCTCTCGTTCAATCTCTCGCCGGTCGATCTCGTCTCGCCCCGCTCGATCGCCAATGTCACGCGCATCGTGCGCGAAAGCGGCATCTCTCCCGAACGCCTGACTTTCGAGATCACCGAAACCATGGTGATGAGCGACTTCGAATGCGCACGCGAATCGCTGGTGGCGCTGGCGGACATGGGCTGCCGCATCGCGCTCGACGACTTCGGCTCCGGCTATTCGAGCTTTGCCTACATCCACCGCTTCCCGCTGCACCGGATCAAGGCCGACCGCTGCTTCGTCACGCAATTGGCGGACGACAGCGCGTCGGGCTTCGGCATCCTGCTCGCCATTGCCGAACTCTGCGCCAATCTCGGGCTGGAATGCCTGGCCGAGGGGGTGGAGACGGAGGAGGAGATGCGCCTGGTCCGGCAGGCCGGGGTCCGCTTCGTCCAGGGCTATCTCTACGGTCGGCCGGTGAATGCCGCGGCCGCCGCCGCCCACGCCGCGGCCCAGCATGACCAGACTGCCCTGTCGGCCACCGGCTGAGCAGGAGCCGGGCGCGCGCCAAACCGTTGCCGATGCCGGCTATGGCCGGCGACGCCGCTTCACTTCGTCGCGAAGCAAGCGGGCCTTTTCACTGCCCGCCTCGAACAGGAAGGGTCTTGCGCAGGGTGCCTGCAGCAAGGTCAATGTGCCGGGTTCAGGCGCCGGACCGACCACGGCGGATGGGCCGCGCAGCGGAGGCGTACCCGACTGCGGGTTTCTGAGAGCGATGACATAGGGGCCAGGCGCCAGGCTGTCGGGCTCTGCGAAGGTGGAATTGTCCCAGGTCGCGACAAGCGTATCCGGCGCCTCGCCGTACAGCACTTCCTCGACCTCGATCCGGAAGCGGGCATAGTCGGAGAGGAAGCGCGTTTGATCCCCGGACCTCTTCCAGAATTCCGGGTCCCGGGCGATATCAGCCTTGCGGCGCGCACGGACCACGGGATCGAGCACGAGGCGGTAGTCCGTAATCCTCCCGACGACCACGACGTCGGCATGACGCACGTCCTCGATATGCAGCGGAACGGAAACGATGCAGGCCTCCACCGCTGTGCCCGAACCGGAGAACAGCAAGGCGATCGCGGAGAGGAACAGGGGAAACCGCACGAGACACTCCGTTGCTGCAAGGCCTGCAGTCAGCCTAGGGTCCTGATCGCGCCATGGCAATGGTCCGGGCGAGCGTACACCGCAGGGTTGCGGCTTTGTCTCGCGCCGGGCAGGCGACGGCCGGCGCACCGAGGCGGCGCGCCGGATGTCTTTCGGGCCGGTCAGTCGTCGAACTTGACGGCCTTCAGCTTGTCGATGCCGAGCACCTGCAGCGCCAGCTTCTCGTAGAAGGGTTCAGCCATGCCGCTCTTGATCTTGTGCAGGAAGTATTTCTCGAAGCCGATCTTGGCGGCATGCACCCACTTGCCCTGCGACGACCAGTTGACGTTGCGCGGCGGGATCTGCGGCTGGGCCACGAAGGCGATGCCCCCGTCGCCGAAATCGGCGAGGCACACCGCGTTCCAGGTGCCCTCGGCATTCGGCTTTTCGCCGCGCACCAGCTTGGCGATGTTCTTGGCGGTCGCCGTCACCATGCTCTCGATCATGAAGCCGGTCTTCGGCACGCCGACGGGAACCGGCGTCTTGCCGGTGGGTGCGATCGCCACGCAGACGCCGACGGCGAACACGTTCGGATACTTGCCGTTCTGCTGGTGCCGGTCGACCAGGATGAAGCCGCGCGGATTGGTCAGCCCCTCGATGTCGCGCACCGCCTCGACCCCGCGAAACGCCGGCAGCATCATCGTATAGGTGGATGCAACCTCGTGGATGGTCTTGGTCGAGCCGTCCTCGTTGACCTCTGAAAACCCTTGTTACCCAATTCTGGACCTTGGAATTGCAGATCACTTGATGCCCCCGGAGCGCATCGCGCTTCAAGAGGCCTGGTGTCGCCGGCCCGTCGGGGCCAGATGGTCATAGGTTGGGGACGAAGGCCGGCACCTGTGCGCACCTTGGCGTCGCGCAGCGCCTTTTCCAGGATGAAGGCGAATTCATAGGCCGGGCCGTAGCAGGACGCGCCCTGCACCGCGCCGATCACCACCGGACCCGGCTTGGCGACCAGCTTGTCGAAGGCGCCCTTGGCCGACAGCGCATGGTCGATATGGCAGACCGACTGGGTATTGGCCTCAGGGCCGAAGCCGGGGATCTCGTCGAAGGCGAGCTCCGGGCCGGTGGCGATGACCAGATAGTCATAGTCGACGAACGTGCCGTCCGTGAGCTCGATGCGGTTGTCGGCGGCATGCAGGCGCTTGGCGCCCTGCGGATAAAGGCCGATGTCGCGCTTCTTGCAGGCCGGCTCGAGATCGACCTCGATGCTGGCGCGGTCGCGCCAGCCGACGGCCACCCACGGGTTGGACGGGACGAAGGAATATTTCGAGCCTTTATTGATGATGCTGATCCGGTCGCCTTGCGACAGATTGTCTCTCAATTCGTAGGCCATGATGGTGCCGCCAAGACCGGCACCGAGAACGACGACATGCGCCATGAAGCAACCTCCCATTTGCTGCAGAAAAATATATATTAAACAGTATATACGAAGCTTCGTAGATGTAATTTGATCTTGGTCAATTCCGGCGAAAAAAATATGCCCCGCGGTGGGGTGGGGCCAGTGGGTTCGAAACGGGCTTCTAAAGGGGAGTGGCGGGGCGTCGCGCCTAGCCGGGAAGCTTCGGCTGGATACGGCTCTGCGGCAGCATCTCGCTGGCAATCGTCATGGCGATCAGCGACAGCGGCACGGCGAGCACTGCGCCGACCGCGCCCCACATCCAGGTCCAGAAAACAATGGCGACGAAGACCATGAACGGGTTGATCTCCAGCCGGCGCCCCATGACCGCCGGCGTCACCAGGTTCTCCATGATCGCGTGCACGGTAAAGAAGGCGAGGGCGGGCGCCAGCGCCACCAGCAGCCCGTCATGGGTCAGCAGGCCCGAGACCGCCAGCGCCAGGGTCATCAGCGCGATGCCGAGATAGGGCACGAAGCTCGAGAGAAAAGCGAACAGGCCCCAGAGCCCCGGCATCGGCAGCCCGCCGGCCCAGGCGATCACCGTCATCACCACGCCGGCTGCGGCATAGAGCAGGGTTGCTGTGGCGAAGTAGAAGCCGAGCGCCTGTTCGATCGAATTGAGGATGCGGATCGCCGAAAGGCGCCGGGCGCGGTCGTTGAAGGCGATGATCAGGGCGCGGCGCAGCGCCAGCCGGCTGCCGAGGAAGAACACCAGCGCGCCGAAGAAGATCAGGCCCTGCACCAGCGCCGGCGTGACGCGGGTCGCAAGCGTCGAAAGCACGGTGCCCATGTTCTCGATCAGCGCTTCGGGGGTCAGCGGGCCGGAGCGGAAGGTCGCGGCGGTGACGTTCAGCCACTCGAAGCGCTCCAGATAGGGCAGCATGCGCTCGATCGCGCGCTCGAGCGTCGCCGGTGCCTCGGCCGCCAGTCCGGCGAGCGGCGTCGCCAGCGTGTTGATGATGAAGAACAGGAGAAAGGCGAAGAGCGAGGTGAGGATCACGGCGGTCGCCATGGGCGGAATCCCGAGCTTGCCCAGCCGGTCGGCCGCGACCCCGAGGATCAGCCCGACGACGATGGCGAGCGTGATCGGCATCAGCACGCTGGCCGTCAGATAGACGGCGGCGACGGCGAGGATGAGGAAGATCCCGATCACCGCCCAGATCAATACCAGGTCGAGCGCTGTCTTGCGCACCTTGATCCGGTGGGGCGTCTTGCGGCGCGCGCGCTCGGCGGCCCAGGCGGCGTTCTCCATCGCCTCTCGGCCGTTTCCCGGTCCGTGCGCCCTGTCGTTCATTTCGAAAATCCCCGATACATCTGCGCCACAACGCGGCACGCGGCGGAGTGTTCCATCGGGGAGGAGGGCTGTGGTCTGCGAAGCGCCCGCCGTGCCCCGGCCGGCCGCTCCGCGCGGCCCTCCACGGCGACCGGGGATGCGGCCGAAGCCGGCATCCCCGGCGGTCCTCAATCCACGTCGATCACCAGCTTACCTTCCGAGCCGCGGGTCTCGATCAGGTCGTGTGCCTCGGCGGCGGTCGACAGGTCGAAGATCCTCGGATCGAGCTTCGGAATCAGCTGGCCGGCCTCGGCGAGCCTGGTCGCCTCGCGCAGGATCGCGCCGTGATGCGCGCGGCCTTCGCCAGTCAACAGCGGCAGGAGCGTGAAGACGCCGGAATAGGTCGCCGCCTTGAAGGACAGCGGTGCCAGCGCATGCGTACCCCAGCCGAGGCTGCTGACCACATGGCCGAAGCGCTTCACCGCCCTGAACGCCGCATCGAGCGAGGCGCCGCCGACCGTGTCGTAGACGACGTCGAAACCCCGTCCGCCGGTATGTTTCGCCACATAGGCCTCGACCTCCTGGGAGGCATAGTCGATCGGCACGGCGCCGAGGCTTCTGAGATAGTCGGCCTTGCCGGCGGCATCGACGCCGTAGACGGTCGCGCCGAAGGCCCGGGCGATCCGCACGGCGATGTGTCCCACCCCGCCGCCCGCCCCGAGCACGAGTACCGTCTGGCCGGCCTTGACGCCGACGCGGTCGACGAGGCCTTCCCAGGCAGTGATGAAGATCAGCGGCAGGGCGGCCGCCTCGCGCAGGCTGAGCGTTGCGGGCTTCACGGCCAGAAGCCGGGCGTCGACGGCGGCATACTGGGCCAGCGATCCCTGGTGGCCGCCGACCCCGCCGGTCATGCCATAGACCTCTTCGCCGCGGCGAAAG
>JAHRYZ010000047.1 GCA_020621905.1 Rhizobium sp. | reverse complement strand
GTTCAGTTACCCAGTTTCTTTTTCAGCGCGATCATCGTCAGCGCCGCGCGGGCGGCAAAGCCGCCCTTGTCCATTTCCGAGCGGCGGGCGCGTGCCCAGGCCTGCTCTTCGTTCTCGACCGTCAGAATGCCGTTGCCGATGGGCAGCGATTCGGAAACCGACAGGTCCATCAGCGCGCGCGAGGATTCGTTGGCGACGATGTCGAAATGATAGGTCTCGCCGCGGATGACCATGCCGAGGGCGACGAAGCCGTCATACTGCATGCCTTCCTCGTCGGCGGCATCGAGCGCCATGGAGATCGCCGGCGGGATTTCGAGCGCGCCCGGAACGGTTGCGATGTCATAGGTGGCGCCGGCTTCGTCGAGAGCCGCCTTGGCTCCGTCCAGAAGGGCGTCTGACATGTCGTCGTAGAACCGTGCTTCGACGATCAGGAGATGCGGTGCAGATTTCTTCTTAGCCATGATCTCGACCCCGGTTTTCAAGAGAATTCGGCGCAATGCAGGATGAAGCGCGGTCAAACCACGGCGCACCGGGCTTGGCAAGTGTTTTTCACCGGCGCGGCCGAAAGCGGACCCAAGGAGCAGGGAAATGGGGGAGCGGACCGGCAGCTCCTGGGCGGGGGAACAAAAGGCGCGACGCGGTGTTCTTACGAAGACCGCCGCGTCCCTTTGGCGCGGCCGGGAGGTACAACAAAAATCATCGGCAAGGCCGACAGGAGGTAGATCATGGGTCGCGGTATTTTGCTTTGGCTTCTGGGGGTTCCGCTCCCGTTCATCATTCTCATCATGCTTTTCTGGCGGTAGGAGGCTGCATGTCCATTCCGGTCTCCCCTTCCCCGGCATTGATGCCGGTTGAATCCGCGGTTTCGGCCGTCTCGCTTAGATCCATCATCGCCGGCGCCCTCGCTGCCTCCGCCATCACCCTCATCCTGACGCTGATCGGTTCCGGCCTCGGCCTGACCATGGTGTCGCCGTGGAGCGGAGAGAGCGCGTCGCTGGAGGCAATCGGCTGGACAACGGCGGTCTGGCTGGTTCTGGTCCAGTGGCTGTCTGCCGCATTCGGCGGCTACATGACCGGCCGGCTGCGCACCAAGTGGGTCGGCGTTCGCACCGACGAAGTCTTCTTCCGCGACACCGCCCATGGCTTCCTGTCCTGGGCACTCTCGACGATCCTGGTCGCCGGACTGCTGAGCTCGGTCATCGCTTCGGCTGCTGGCACGGTTGCCGGTGCAACGGCGACGGCTGTCGGCGCCGCCGGGACTGCCGGTGTCACCGCAGCGGCTAACGCCAGCGACGATGGTGCCGGCTTCTCGGTCGATTACTTCGCCGACGCCATCCTGCGCCCAGCCGATCCGGCAACGCCGCCGGCCGTGCAGACCGACGAACGCGTTACCGCGGAAGTCTCGCGTATCCTCATCAACGGTACCCTGCGCGGCGAAATGCCGGCAGACGACCGTGCCTATCTCGATCGGGTGGTTGCCTCGCGCACCGGCCTTTCGGAAGCGGATGCCACGGCTCGTGTCGACCAGACGCTTGCCAATATCGAGGCTGCGAAGACCGAAGTCAGGGAAGCAGCCGATACGGCCAAGAAGGCGGCGACCGCCATTGCCCTGGCCGGCGCGTTTTCGTTGATGATCGGCGCGTTCATTGCAGCAGTTGCTGCCGCCATCGGTGGCCGCCAGCGCGACGATGAAGAAGACCTGATCGCCGTCGCCTGATCCCCATCACGCGACGATCAAGAACAAGGCCCGGCTGTCAGACAGTCGGGCCTTTCTGCGTCAGGCGGTTTGCGCCCGTTCGAAGACGTCCAGCCGGTCCGGCCCCAGTTGCAGGCTGCGCAGAGGCTTGAAGCGCGGAGGGATTGTATTAATGGTCAAGGGCGAGGCGATGCAGTCGGCTCCGATCTCCGGCGAGCCCCGATAGAGCCGGATTTCGTCCACCAGATCGGCCGCGAGGAAATCGGCCGCGACGCGCGCGCCCCCTTCGACCAGCAGAGACGAGATGCCCCGACTGCCGAGGGCAAAGAGCAGGCCCGCAAGGTCGGCGGCGGCCAGAACCTCCACGCCCATTTCCTCGAGTGCGGCCTCTCGCGCCGCCAGCATATCGGCGGCCTTCCCGCCTTCAACGCTTTTGTCCGCGACGCCGCGGACAACGATCAGCGGGACCTCCCGCGCAGTGGAAACCAGTCTGGAAGAGAGGGGCAGGTCGAGATTGCGGTCCAGCACGATGCGGATCGGCGAACGGTTTTCGAGACCTTGCAGACGCACGGTCAGCAATGGGTCGTCCGCGAGGGCGGTGCCGATGCCGACGAGGATGGCATCGGTTTCGGCGCGCAGCAGTTGGACCCTTTCGCGGGCGGCCGGGCCGGTGATTGCCACCTGTCCGCCGCCCTTGCGGCCGATCATGCCGTCGCGGGAAACTGCAAGTTTCAGAATCACATAGGGACGCCCCTTCGTCTGGCGCATGAGATAGCCGGCCAGCGCACGCCGCCCCCCCTCTTCGAGAACGCCGGTCGTCACCGCGATCCCGGCTTCCGCCAGCATCTTCAGGCCGCGGCCCGAGACCCGTTGGTCCGGATCGGTCACTGAGACGACAACGCGGGCGACGCCTGCGGCGATCAGGGCATCGGCGCAGGGCGGGGTCTTGCCGTGATGGGAACAGGGTTCGAGCGTGACATAGGCCGTCGCCCCCTTGGCCCTGTCGCCGGCATCGGCCAAAGCCTGCGGCTCTGCATGCGGGCGGCCGCCTTCGGCGGTCACGCCGCGGCCGACGATTGTGCCGTCCTTGACGATCAGGCAGCCGACGGACGGGTTGGTGGAGGTGCGTCCGAGATGGCGCAGCGACAAGCGGATGGCCTCCGCCATAAAGCGCTCGTCATCGGGCGCCCCGGTCAAGGATCACTCCACGCCGCTGTCGCGCGAGATCTTGGCGTTGATCTCGGCGATGACGTTTTCGAAGTCCTCGGCGTGGGAGAAGTCGCGATAGACGGAGGCGTAGCGGACGAAGCCGACGTCGTCGAGGCTCTTCAGCGCTTCGAGAACCTGCAGGCCGATTTCCTCCGAGGAGATTTCCGTCTCGCCCGAACTCTCCAGCCGGCGAACGATGCCGGATACGGCGCGCTCTATGCGCTCGTTGTCGACAGGACGTTTCCGCAGCGCGATCTGGAAGGACCGCACCAGCTTGTTGCGGTCGAAGAGGACTTGCGACCCGTCTTCTTGACCACCATCAGCTCGCGCAGCTGGACCCGTTCGAACGTCGTGAAGCGGCCACCGCAGTCGGGACAGATACGCCGCCGGCGGATGGAGGTATTATCCTCCGCCGGACGGGAATCCTTGACCTGGGTATCTTCCGAACCGCAGAACGGGCAGCGCATGCGCTTTCCTTACATGTAGGGGTACATCGGGAAGCGGCCGGTGAGAGCCACAACCTTTTCCCGTACCGATGCTTCCACGACGGCATTGCCCTCGTCGGAATTGGCAACCTTCAGGCCGTCGAGAACCTCGACGATCAGATTGCCGATCTCACGGAACTCGGCTTCCTTGAAGCCGCGGGTCGTGCCGGCCGGCGTGCCGAGGCGGACGCCGGAGGTGACGAACGGCTTTTCCGGATCGAAGGGAATGCCGTTCTTGTTGCAGGTGACGTAGGCCCGGCCGAGGGCTGCCTCGGCGCGCTTGCCGGTGGCGTTCTTCTTGCGCAGGTCGACCAGCATCAGATGGTTGTCGGTGCCGCCCGACACGATGTCGAGGCCGCCGGCGACCAGCGTCTCGGACAGCGCCTTGGCGTTCTTGACGATCTGGGCTGCGTAGTCCTGGAACTCGGGCTGCAGCGCCTCGCCGAAGGCCACGGCCTTTGCGGCGATGACGTGCATCAGCGGACCGCCCTGGAGGCCGGGGAAGACGGCCGAGTTGAACTTCTTCGCCAGATCCTCGTCATTGGTGAGGATCATGCCGCCGCGCGGGCCACGCAGCGACTTGTGGGTCGTGGTGGTGGCGACGTGGCAGTGCGGGAACGGCGACGGATGCTGGTTGCCGGCGACGGAGCGAAATGCCATGTCGACCATAACAGGCGCATTCGTCGGCGATCTCTGAAACGCACCGATCCAGATGGGAATAGGCGGTGCCGCCGGCGATGATGAGCTTCGGCTTGTGCTTGCGAGCGCTTTCGGCCACCGCGTCATGTCGACGGTTGTCGCCTTCGCGAACGCCGTAGGACACGACGTTGAACCACTTGCCGGACATGTTGACCGGCAACCGTGGATCAGTGCCCCGGAGTTCAGTCAGGGCCCATGAAGATCACCGACGAAGCAGTGCCAGGAACACGGCGGTTCTCTGCGAGCGAATTGGGCTGCATTGAGTTGACGCCGAGCCTTTGGCGCGCGATCGCCGTTCTTCGGCGATGTCGACGAACTGGCAGCCGCCGTGGCGCTTGCCGGATGCCCGGCATACTTGTTCGTCATGATCGTACCCTGCGCCTCGAGAACGGCGCGGGAGACGATGTTTTCCGAGGCGATCAGCTCGATTTCGTGACGTTGGCGACCCAGTTCCTTCTCGATCGCGCCGAAGATCTCCGGATCGGTGTCGGCAAGCGTACGGGAAAAGAAGGCATCGGTGTTCGACATGACTGCAGGCTCCTGACGGGTTGATGCAAAGGGGTCTTAGCGTTCCGCTTCGGCAAGGGCAATACGGGACGCGACATTTGCGCATCAAAGAGCGATGGGCGGCCGAAAGGCCGCAGATTGCAGCTTTGGCCGACGGCTCAGCTACCCAGGTCAAGGCAACCGTTGCGCAGCGCCGGCAGAACGAGCCAGGCGCCAGAGGCATAAAGACTGCGCACGAAATGCGGTGCCTCGCCGGTCACGATCACGCGGCGCGGACCGCCGCCAAGCATGCCGGCGCCTTCTGGCAGACCCGAGGCCGCCGTCGGACCGATGACGATGACCGCCGGCACCAGCGGCCCGGCCAGCGCGGTGACGACAGCCATGGCGACAATCCAGCCGGCCAAAAGGGCGACCAACACGGCGAGACTGCGGACAAGCCGGAGGCCGAAGGCACGACCGCTCGAGCCCGCGCCGGCCTCAATAGTCATAGACATGTTCGAGCGTCACCTGCCCGGCCTTCACTTCGGCAAACAGCGCCGCCAGATCGGCAACCGTCACCTTCAACAGCAGGCGGTCACCGGCAAAACCATCGCGATGGATGCGTGAAATCACCTCGGCCTTGTCGAAGACGGGCTCGGCGTCAGCGCTGTCGGTTACTACCGATACCATGATTTCGTCATTGCCGGCGATTTCACTGACCATGCCGCCGCGGTCGGCGATCTGCCGCAGGATGTCGGTAAAGGCCCGGTAGCGCGGCGTCTCGATGGCCAGATAGGCCGGCGTCTCCTGGAGGATTGCCACACCGGGGATGGCAGTGAGCTCGGAGGCCGGCAGCCCCCTGACGATCGAGCGGATCGAAAGCTTCGCCTCGCCGGTTGCCATCACGGCCTGCTCGATCGCGCTGGCATAGGCGACCTTCGCCTTCCATTCACCGCCCAGCGCCAGCCGGCGCTCCCAGCCGCGCACGCTGTCGACCGGCTCGGCCCAGAGACCGTCGATGGCGCTCTGGAAATCATATTTGTACCAGGGTGTCTGATGCAGGAAGCGGCCGTAGTCCTCGGCCATGCGCGCAGCATAGAGATCCTGCGGCGTCTTGTCCGGGCCGCGGACCAGCGCGAAGAGATGGCCGAGCGTTTCCTCATAGGCCGCCTTCATCGCCATTTCGAGCGTGAAGCTGACGCCGATCACATGGATCGTGCTACGGGTTGCCCCGTCGGCCCCGCCATGGCGGCCGGCTTGCTGATTGAGCGCGCAGAACGAAGACCAGAAACTGGTGACGCTGCGCAGATAGCCGAAGGCATGCTCGTCATCGGTCGCAAGTACATGGGCAAGCCCTTCATAGGCATAGACGATATGCCATTCGGGATAGGTCAGGTAAGTGTTGGCCTCGGCGCGCTGAAACTCCGGCTCGGTAATCAGCGGCCGGAAACTTTGCTCCTCGGGATTGGCCTTGCAGAAGGTCTCGACATAACCGACCGGCAACAGGAGAAGCACGATGCCGAGGGCCGCCAGGCCGACCAGCCATTTCAAGGCGCGCAACAGAAAATCCATGCCTCAGGCCTCCCGGCGACACAGATAGGCCGACAACACGGCCCCGCCGCCCAGCGCGATATGCGGCAGGTTGGCGAGTATCTTGAAGCCGAATGGCAAATCCTGGATGCCGTAGTTGAGGATTCCGAGATCGAGATACCCTGATCCGGTCGCCAGCCCCAGCAACCCGTCGCCGAGATAGAGAATGCCGAAATAAAGCAGGAAGCTGCGAGCGGCACGGCTGGAGAGATAGGCGGCAATGCCCGCCCAGAGGGCCGAGACCAGATGCAGCAGATCATCGAAGATATCGAGCGCGAAAATGCCGAAGGCGCGGCCCTCGGCATCCGTCAGGCCGGGTATGTAATTGAGGCTGGCCGCCGCCAGCAGGGCCACCATATAGAACAGAGCAATCCAGCGCAGCTTGGTCATCGTCTTCTCCCGGCCTTACAGGGCCGCAATATAGTTGTCCCAGAGCCCGTTGCGAAACAGCAGATCGGGATCGAGCCGGCGTTTTGCCGCGGCAAATTCCGCCGCCCGGCCGTAGCCACGCACGAACTGATCCGGTCGCGCATGCGGCCGATAGGGCAGATAATAGGTTCCGCCGATCACCAGCACCCGTTCGATCAGCGCCGCGGTCATGCGCGCCATGTCGCCTTCGCCGCGCACCGTCATTTCCTGCGAAAACAGCATGACGGCCGCGATCCGCGGCTCGGTCGCATAGGCCAGCACACTGTCACGATCGGTATCGACGAAACGCAGGGTGACGTTCAGCAGTTCCTGGTAGGACGACGGGATGATGTCCCGGCAGGCGGCCACGAAATCGGCGAACCGATCCGGCGAGACGAAATATTCGTGCAGGATATCGGTGCGCGTCGGATCGCCGTCGTCCAGCGTCACCGCCGGCTCGTTCATCAGGCTGTTGCGGGTGGCAAGGCCCGAGGCCATGCTCGGGCCGATGGTGGTTTCCATCGCCCAGCGCAGGGTTTTGACGCGGTCAGATTGAAGCTGCGCCCGAAAGATCTTTGCCGCGACATGGCTGACGATGCCCGAACCGCTGGCGGCGGGCAGTTGTGACTGGTCCTTAGCCGGACGATAGGTGATCAGCAGCGCCTCGTCGAAGAAGGAGCCGATCGTCACGTCGAGGCGGCCATAGGCCATCTCGATGGTCGGATCGGATTTCAGCACCTCGACGAACCGTTTTCCGAACTGGTCCCCCGGCAAACGCTCGAAGGTCGGCTCCAGATTGCGGTTCGGCACGATCTCCATTTCAAGCTCTACGATGGCGCCGACCAGACCGTAGCCGCCCATGGCGAGGTTGAACAGTTCGGTATTCTCAGAGCGCGAGCAGGTCGCCAGGTCACCGGAGGCCAGCATCAGCAGGATTGAACGCACCGTGCCGCCAAAGGCGCTCCACGGCACCGGCCAGCCATGGGCATTGACCGAAAAGGTGCTGGCCACGCCGAAATCATTGTTTGACTGCATGACCTTTGGCGAGAAACCGATGGCGTCGAGCCTTGCGATCACCTCGCTCCAGCGCATGCCGGCCGAAACCCGGCAGATCTTGTTTTGCGTGTCGGCTTCCAACCAGCCCTTGTCGAGCGTGACGACGGAGCCGTTCGCTGTGAGGCTCTGGCCGCCCATGGGTGGCGGCGGCGCTGACGACAACCGCCGGCCGGCGCTGCGCGCCTGCGCAAGTTGGCTGCAGGCTGGTGACCAGTGCCTCACGGCGATCGGTCGCAAGGGTCAGTGCGCTGCGACCCGCGTCGGGCTCAGCAGGCTGGCATCGTTAAGATGTCCCTTCGCCGGGCATCGGTTCGGCTGGAAAGACGGAGCCCTCCGGTCGGTCTTGCCGCACGACAGCGCGGGTCAGCAGACCACCGGCCAATGCTCCTGCACCGATCAGGACCGTCCTGCGCGCAATTGGTCCCACCGGCATGTCCCCCGCTTGATCAGATCGTCCCGCGGCCCGTCCTGTCGCGGCAATATCTGCCTTGTACGAAGTTCGTTCAACGGCAGCAAGCCGGTACAAAAAGAGGCCGCGCTCCTTGGCGGGCGCGGCCGTTGCCTCAAAAACGTTAAAAGCGATTATTGCGGCAGGATGTCCTCTTCGACCGAGCCGCCGACCTGCTCGACACCGATATTGGTCTGGAGAGCAAGCTGCGCATTGCCATCCAGCTCGTAGATGTCGTCGCGGAACTGGACGATATTGTCCTTTGCCGACCAGGCCGAGATATAGACCCAGTGCACGCCGATTTCGTCGGCCAGCGGGATCGGCGTATTGACGCGGGTGGCGATGACGCGTTCGATTTCCTGACGGCTCCAGCCGGGCGTGTTCTTCAGGAGCCAGACGACGAGGTCGCGGACGTTCTGGACACGGACGCACCCCGAGGATTCGAAACGCATCAGCTTGTTGAACAGACCCTGCGTCGGCGTGTCGTGCATGTAGACACCGTCCGGGCTGGGGAAGTTGATCTTCGTCGAGGACATGGCGTTGATCTTGCCCGGGTCCTGGCGGAACATGAGGTTCGGCGCCTTCGGGGCGAACCAGTCGATGGTTTCCGGCGCGACTTCCTGACCGTTGCCGTCGATCAGGCGGATGCTGTTGCGCTTCAGATAGGTCGGGTCCTTCTGCATCATCGGTACGATGTCTTTTTCAACGATCGAGCGCGGCGAAGTCCAGTAGGGGTTGAGAATGACGTCACTGACCTTGGAGTCGAGCGTCGGCGACGGACGGCTGATGCGGCCGACGATCGCGGTGTTGCGCAGGGCGACGCGATCGCCCTCGACGGCTTCGACATAGGCCGCCGGAATGTTGACGACGATGTAGCGATTTTCGAGCGGCTTGCTCATCATCGCCTGCAGGCGCTGCTGGTTGACGTTGAGCTGCATCAGGCGGGTGTCGGCCGATACGTTCAGCGCCTTCAAGGTGAATTCGCCCAGAACGCCGTCTTCCGGCAGGCCGTGACGGGCCTGGAAACGCTTCACCGCACCGTCGACGTAAGAGTCGAACGAGCTGGACATGCCGGCGGAGCGTGGCAGGTCGCCCGAAATCATCAGGCGCTGGCGCAACTGCTGGACGGACGGATCATTGGCGCCGATCTTCAGCTTGATCGACGGATTGACCTGCGGCCAGCCGCCGTTCGCCACGATCGTCTGGTAGTCGGTGATTGCCTGCTGGATGTAGATGAAGTTGTTGGGGCTCAGCATCGGCGTATTGGAGGTCACGCCGGCGACCGTGCGCGATGCCTTGGCGTCGAACTGATCGTCCCAGTTGCCGCGCCTCGGTGCCGTGATCACCTCGTCGATGGCTGTCTGGGCGGCTGCCTGGCCGGCGATGGCGGCGGCAGCGACTGCGGCCCCCTGAAGAAGGGCGCGGCGCGACAAGGCAACGTTTCCAGACTTTTTCGACATTTTTCCTACCGTTTTCCAAATTGAACGACTCATACCATCCCTTACGGCGGCATGGTTAACAAATGGACGATGAACGCCCCTCGCCGTGTCAAACAGCGGGCTTCAGCCACGACATAGATGCAGCTTTTGCATGCATGGCGGGTCACATATCAATATGGCCAATTCGTGGCTCCGGGGAGTATGTGCGATTCACGAACACGTCATCTCACCGGTCGCTGCGGGTGACGGATTGGCCGTAAACATCAGCCTACCGCGTCTTGGCCGCCGGAGAAACGCGAGCGGGCGCCATGGTGGGCAATTCTGCCACCTGGCGCCATCTCGTGCTGCGGTATGACTGGAGGAAATACAGCAGAAATCAGTCTCTTGTGGATCAGAGACGGTACATGATGCTGTCGTTCCAGAACCGGTCGAGCCGCTGCAGCAGCTTGTTCATCTGGGTGAACTCGTCGGAACCGATGCCGCCGACCTTCTGGATCGAGCCGATGTGGCGCTCATAGAGCTTGGCCACAGTTTCGGCCACTTCCTGACCGGCGTCCGTCAGGCTGATGCGGACCGAGCGGCGGTCGATGCGCGAACGCTGGTGGTTGATGAAGCCCAGGTCGACGAGCTTCTTGACGTTGTAGGAGACGTTCGAGCCGAGATAATAGCCGCGCGAGCGCAGTTCACCGGCGGTCAGCTCCGAATTGCCGATGTTGAAGAGCAGGAGAGCCTGAACGGCGTTGACATCGTTGCGACCCTGGCGGTCGAACTCGTCCTTGATGACGTCGAGAAGACGGCGATGGAGACGTTCAACGAGGTGCAGGGATTCGAGATACAGATTCCGGATCGCGTCTTCCTGGGGATCGAGCGCTGCCGGCTGCGGCTTCATCTTGGTGTTCATGTCGGTCTGCCTCACTGTTTGGGTGGCGGCTGTTGTTTTCTCCCGCCTTAGTGAGGACCATATCCAATGCGCATAAAATTCTATTTAAAACGCAGGCTTAACAGAGGCTTACCAAACCCGCTCCTGCGATCAGGGTAAATCAACCCTTATCTCTTCGCCCTTGTGGCGCATTTCGAGCCAGAGCGCCAAGCGAAACACCAGATAAACGAAGGCGACAAGAGCGTGCATGGTGATCGCAAGCCTGTTGTAGCCGAATATGCCCGACCACAACCAGTACATCAGGATCTGCCCCCCTGCCCCCAGCGCCCAGATGACCGGTCCCCAGGAGACGGCCATCCACAGCCCGAGCGCGGCGACCGGGAAGATCACGGCAAGACTGGTGCCCGCCACTTTCCAGGGCAGGTCCAGCAGGTCGAACCGCGCGCGGCCACCCAGCGAATAACCGACCAGCATGGCCCAGTATTGCAGCGCGAACCAAAGGCACGCCACCGCGACCATTCGCAGGAAGACCACGAACAGGATTTCGGTGAGGCTGCGCCTGGGTGTGCTGGGAGAATCAGGTTCCATGGCGCAAGGATACGCCGAAGGCACCCGCCGCCGCCAGCTACCGCCGCGACCATGCGTCGTCTTCCGCTTTGGCAATCCCTGCCGTAAGTGCTATCCAGCCCCTATTCGTAAGACAAGGACGAGGACTTCGCCATGACGGACAAGACACATCTGGTCGACGACATCACCGGTCACCGCCGGATGCGCCGCAACCGCAAGGCCGATTGGACCCGCCGTCTCGTTCAGGAAAACCGTCTGACCGTCGACGACCTGATCTGGCCGATCTTCATCATTCCCGGAGACGGCATCGTCGAGCCGATCGCCGCCATGCCGGGCGTCAACCGCATGACGATCGACAAGGCTGTCGAAGCCGCGAAGGAAGCGGCAGACCTCGGCATCCCGGCTCTGGCCACCTTTCCCAATGTCGAGATGAACCTGCGCGACGAAACGGGTTCGCAGATCCTCGAAGCCAACAACCTGATCAACCGCGCGACCGCCGCAATCAAGAAGGCCGTGCCGAATATCGGCGTCATCACCGACGTGGCGCTCGACCCGTTCACCAGCCACGGCCATGACGGCATCCTGCGCGGCAACGAGATCGTCAACGACGAGACCGTCGACCAGATCGTCCGCGCCGCCGTGCTGCAGGCCGATGCCGGCTCCGACATCATCGCGCCCTCCGACATGATGGACGGCCGGATCGGCGCGATCCGCCGCGGCCTCGATGCCGCAGGCCACCAGTCGGTCGGCATCATGTCCTATGCCACCAAGTTCGCGTCCTGCTATTACGGCCCCTATCGCGAGGCGATCTCGACCGGCGGGCTGCTGAAGGGCGATAAGAAGAGCTATTATATCGACCCGGCCAACGGCACCGAGGCGATGCGCGATGCCGCCCTCGACGTCGAGGAAGGCGCGGACATGCTGATGGTCAAGCCCGGTCTACCCTATCTCGACATCTGCTGGCGGATGAAGGAAGCCTTCGGCCTTCCGGTCTTCGCCTATCAGGTCTCGGGCGAATATGCGCAAATCAGGGCGGCTGCCGCCAATGGCTGGATCGACGGCGAGCGCGCCATGCTGGAAACCCTGCTCTGCTTCAAGCGCGCCGGCTGCGACGGCATCCTCACCTATTTCGCCATGGACGTGGCGAAATTCCTCGCCAAGCAAGGCTGAGGACCGCTCGACCGATTGTATTTCGGCTTCATCTCCCCATATGGAACAGTCGAAACACCTGTGGGAGCCGACCATGAGCCTCGATCCGAATCCGATCTACGCCGCACCGGAGGACTGGCGCGCCTATAGCGGCGTGCTGTCGCGCCGCGTCTTCGCCTTCCTCATCGACTATCTGATCGTCGCGGCACTGTGGGTGCCGGCTGCCGTCCTGGTCTTCTTCCTGGGCGTGCTGACGCTCGGCCTCGGCTTCCTCCTCTACCCGATCCTGTTCTTCGTCGTCGCCGGCCTCTATTTCGGCCTGTCGCTCGCCGGACCGTCGCAGGCGACGCCGGGCATGCGGGCCGTGGGGATCGCCATGGTGCGGCTCGACGGGCAGCGCATCGACTTCGTCACGGCCATCGCCCATCTGGCACTGTTCTGGATCCTCAATTCGGTGCTGACGCCGCTCATCCTTCTGGCCGGCCTGTTCATCGAACGCTCGCGCCTGGTGCACGATCTGCTGCTCGGCACAGCGGCGATCCGCACAGCCTGATGTGCCCGTGGCGGGCATGGCCCGCCACGCCTTCCCGGACAAGGCGCGTATCGTTTTGTGACGGAGTGTTGACGTTTTCCAATCTTGCGCCATGCTAATGCGCATATTCGTGGCGAGAGGCTCCTGACCGGCGAACAATGAACACCCAGGCATCTCCTTCCCCGCAGTTCTACCTCACGGCGCCCGCGCCGTGTCCCTACTTGGCGGGCGAAATGGAGCGCAAGGTCTTCACCCATCTGATCGGGCCGCGCGCCACGGAGATGAACGACCTCTTGACGCAGGGCGGGTTCCGCCGCTCCCAGAACATTGCCTACCGACCGGCCTGCGAGGGCTGCCGTGCCTGCGTATCAGTCCGCATCCTGGTGGACGAGTTCGAGCCGGGCCGCGCCTTCAAGCGGGTGCAGGCGGCGAACAAGGACGTCGTCTCGACGGTCTTCCCGGCCCAGCCCTCGACCGAGCAGTTCTCGCTGTTTCGCACCTATCTCGACGACCGCCACCAGCAAGGGGGCATGTCGGACATGTCGGCGCTCGACTATGCGATCATGGTCGAGGACACCCATGTCCAGACGCGGCTGATCGAATACAGGCTCCGCAACCCCGGTGACGGCATCAGCCAGCAGCCGAAGGGCGAGCTGATCGCCGTGGCGCTCTCCGACCTGATGAGCGACGGCCTGTCGATGGTTTATTCGTTCTTCAATCCGACGATGGTCAAACGTTCGCTCGGCACGATGATGGTGCTCGACCACGTCAAGCGCGCCAAGGCGCTCGGATTGCCGCATGTCTATCTCGGCTACTGGGTCAAGGGTTCGCACAAGATGGACTACAAGACCCGCTTCCAGCCGCAGGAGCACTTGACCAACCAGGGATGGGAACGATACCAGCCGAACGAAGTCGATGACCGTTCGGACCTAGGATGACGCCAGACCATCACGCCGTGCGCCGCACCGGCCTTCTCGTCGCCACGGCCGGCGGGCTCTTCCTGTCCTTCGACATTCCCCTCGTGCGGCTGACCGAAGGCAATCTCTGGCCGGTGCTTGCCCTGCGCAGCCTGTCCACGCTGGTCGTGGCCCTCGTCGCCATGGCGGTCATCCGCCTCGTGCTGGGGAGGCGTGAAGCGTTCGTGCCGGGACGGGCGGGACTGCTCGCCGGCTTGTTCTACGGTCTCAGCACCATGGCCTTCGTCGCCGCCGTCTATCACACCACGACAGCCAACGTCGTCTTCATCGTCGCCTTCTCGCCGATGTTCGCCGCCCTGCTGTCCTGGCTCTTCATGAAGGAAGTCCCGAGCCGGTCGACGCTGGTCACCATGGGCGCGATGGTTGCGGGCGTCGTGCTGATCGTCGGCGACGGCCTCGCCGCCGGCCATTTCTTCGGCGACCTGCTGGCCCTAACCGCAGCCGTCCTCATCGCAGCCGGCCTGACCACGGCGCGCGCCTCCGGACAACCGATGGGTTTCGTGCCGCTGCTCGCCTCGGCCATTCCCGCCGCCATCAGCCTGTTCTTCGCCTGGCCCGAAGGCGTTGCCATGCAGTCTCCCGGCTGGGCCCTGCTCGATGGTCTGGTGATGATGCCGGTCGCCTTCTGGCTTCTGGCGACGGCGCCGCGCTTCCTGCCGGCCGCCGAAGTCGGCATGTTCTACCTGCTGGAGACGGTGCTTGCGCCGGTCTGGATGTGGATGATCTTCCGCGAGGTGCCGTCGACGGCAACCCTCATCGGCGGGACGCTGATTGTCGGCGCATTGCTCACCCACTCTCTCGTGGGTCTGCACGCCCGGCAGAACGGGCGGGCGGCCGCGCAACGTCCCGGCATCACGCCATGAGCACCGAAGCCACCGGACGGCGTGGCGAATAGGACATTGCCGGCGCGTGACCGAAGCGCAGGACGAGATCGGTCCTGCGCACGCCAAAGCCCGCCAATGCTGCCATGTCACCTCGCAATTCCGGCACCTCTACGGGCTGGTTGACGAAGGCGGTCTTCAAGCCCAACGCCGTGGCGGTCAGGCAGAAGCGCTGGCAGGCACGCCCCACGGCGATCCAGCCGGCCGGCCCTTCCTCCCGTGCCGAAAAGACGGCGACACCGGCCGAGCTATCCATCTGACGCGCATATTTGTCCGCTTCGCTTTCAGGCTTGAACGCCAAGTCGAAGGCGATGGGTCCCAGCCAATCCGGCAAGGGCGGATTGCCGCTTGCCGGCGCGTAGAGCCCGTCGCCTTTCCGCATCGCCGCCGACGGACTGAAGCGCAGCCAGTCCTTGAGCTCCCGTATGAAGGTGGGATCGGCCATCTGCGCGTCATTGCCGGCGATGACGAGGTCGCGCACCTGATCGATGGCCGGACGCTGCGTGATCAAAGCGATGTCGACTCCATCGATCGCCGCTCCGTTCGTCAGCCTTTCGAGTTGATCGGCGGATACGAGTTTTCCATCATACAGGCTGCGCGTCGACTGACGCAGCGGAATGGCCTGGAACAGTTCCCCGACCGTCGGATCGGCCGTTGCGGCCTGCGACGAGAAGGTGAAGATGGCACCGCCCTCACCCGCGTCCGTCACTTCGCCCGGCCGCCCCGTCGCCCCTGCCGCGATTGCCAGATTCTCAAGCGCGCAGCCGAGGCTGACATAGAGGTGATGATCATCCGGATCGACGACCGGCGTTCGCCGAGAGACGTCGGGGATAACGGCGATGGCCTGCGCGCTTTCGCGAAACAGCCAGGGCTGGGTGTTGTGCCCGCTCGCTGCGAGCGTCGCATAGCGGATCAGGTCGCGGGAGCCGCCGGATGGATTCAGGGGCTCTCGCAGATGCGCGGCGAAAGCGGTGTAGCGATCCGCTGCCAGTCTGGTCGACAGCATCACCCCGGCCCCGCCAAGGGCCAGAACCGCCGCCCCGCCTGCCAGTATCCCGCGTCGTGTCAGCATGGACTATCTCCTGCGTTTGCGCGTCGCAGCTTAGGCCCGCCAGTGCGCGCCGCCTTGACGACGATCAATCGCAGCGGCCGGCGTCCCGCACCGGGAGCCTTGGCGCGATCTTTACCAGCTTACGGGCTCATGTTATAACGCCGTTACAACACAGGGACCGTTTCCATGAACGTCATCATCCGCAAGATCGGCAATTCCGAAGGCATCATCATCCCCAAGGAGATCCTCGATCGCCTCGGCCTGAAGGCGGGGGACAAACTGGACGTCGAAGAGACCGATGGCGGCATTCGCCTGACGCCTGAGCCGGCAGATCTGGCCGAACAGATGGAGGCAGCGCGCGAAGGCATGAAGAAGTACCGGATCGCTCTGCGTGAATTGGCCAAATGAGCGGGCCTAAGTGGCTTTCCCGTGAAGCCGTGGAAGTCATGCACCGCGAACAACTCGCGGAGCATGGAGGATTGCCCGGTCTCAAGGACGAAAACGCGCTCGAAGCCGCTCTTGCGCGGCCCCTTCACAAGGCAGCTTATGGAGAGAGCGACGTTCTGGCTTTGGCAGCCGCCTATCTCTACGGCATCGTCAGGAACCATCCCTTTTCCGACGGCAACAAGCGAACCGGATTCCTGGCGGCGTTCACGTTCCTCTACATCAACGGCTTGCTGATCGACGCGGACCAGGCGTCGGTGGTGGCCTTCGTGCTCGCCGTCGCGGCGGGCGAAATCGATGAGGAAGGCGCTACGCGTTTCCTCAGGGATCACACCGTTCCGCTGTCCTGATCCGGTCGGGATCAGCCGGAGAACTTGCCGCTGCGCGGGAAACCCTTGGGCACCGTCCGTCCCGCGGCTGCGCGGTCGCTCAGCCACTCGATCAGTTCGTCCTTGGTCTTGGTGAAGACGCGGGCCGCGCTGTCTTCCCAGGTCAGGCCGTCGGCCATGGAGAAGCACTTGATGTCGGCAATGCCGCCATCCTTGTAGCGCTGCAGGCGAACGCCCTTGCCGCGGGTCATTTCGGGAACCTGATCCAGCGGAAAGACCACCATCTTGCGGTTCTCGCCGACCACGGCGACGTGGTCGCCCGACACCGGAACGACCAGCTTCGTCTCGTCCGGCATGCCGACATTCATCACCTGCTTGCCCTTGCGGGTATTGGCGACGATCTCGTTTTCGGCCACGACGAAGCCGTTGCCGGCCGTCGAGGCGATCAAAAGCCTGCGGCTCGGGACATGGACGAAGGCGGTCAGCACGTCCTGGTCGTTTTCCATGTCGACCATGATGCGCAGAGGCTCGCCATGGCCGCGCCCGCCCGGCAGCTTGTCGCCACCCAGCGTATAGACCTTGCCGCCCGTGGTGATGAGCAGGATCTTGTCCGTGGTCTGCGCCGGGAACGCCACGCGAAGCGCGTCGCCTTCCTTGAAGGTCAGCGTCGACGTATCGGAAATGTGGCCCTTGAGCGCACGAATCCAGCCCTTTTCGGAGATGACGACGGTGATCGGTTCCTTTTCGATCATCGCCTGCTGGATGGCCTCGATATCGGCTTCCGGCGCATTCGAGAAGGTCGTCCGGCGGCGGCCGAGTTCGGTCGCCTTGGCGTACTTCTTCTTGACCTCGCCGATTTCCCAGGCAACCGTCTGCCACTGCTTGTCGTCGGAGGCGAGCAGCGACTCGATTTCCGCCTTTTCCGCCGACAGGGCCTCTATCGCTTTGCGGATCTCGAACTCTTCGAGCTTGCGCAAATTCCTGAGCCGCATGTTGAGGATGGCTTCGGCCTGGTTGTCGGTCAGCGTGAACCGCTCGATCAGCACGGGTTTCGGCTCGTCCTCCTCGCGGATGATGCGGATCACCTCGTCGAGGTTGAGATAGGCGATGAGAAGGCCGCCGAGGATCTCGAGCCGCCGGTCGATTGCCGCCAGCCGGAACTTCGAGCGGCGGACGAGCACCTCCTTGCGATGCGCCAGCCATTCGGACAGCACTTCGTTGAGGGCCATGACCCTCGGCACCTTGCCCTGGCTCAGCACGTTCATGTTGAGCGGGATGCGGCTTTCGAGCTCGGTCAGCTTGAACAGCGATTCCATCAGGATGGTCGGATCGACGGTCCGGCTCTTCGGCACCAGGACGACGCGAACGTCTTCGGCCGATTCGTCGCGGATGTCTTCGAGCAGCGGCAGGCGGCGGGCGATCAGCAGTTCGGCGATCTTTTCGATCAGGCGCGACTTCTGCACCTGGAACGGGATCTGCGTGACGACGATCTGGTAGCCGCCGCGACCGAGATCCTCGGTCTCCCACCTGGCACGGACGCGAAAACCGCCGCGGCCGGTGCGGTAGGTCTCGATCATGCTCTCGCGGCTCTCGACGATGATGCCGCCGGTCGGGAAGTCGGGGCCCTCGATGCCGCCCTTCTGCGGATTGGCCGGATCGGCCAGCAGTTCCTCGACGGTCGCGCCGGGGTTCTTGATCAGGTAGAGCGCGGCGTCGCAGATCTCGTGCGCATTGTGCGGCGGGATCGACGTCGCCATGCCGACCGCGATGCCGGAGGCGCCGTTCGCCAGAAGGTTCGGGAAGGCGCCCGGCAGAACCACCGGCTCGTCGTCTTCCTCGTTGTAGGTCGGGCGGAAGTCGACCGCGTCCTGCTCGATGCCGTCGAGGAGCAGCGCCGCGACGTCGGTCATGCGCGCTTCGGTGTATCGGTAGGCGGCCGCACTGTCGCCGTCGATATTGCCGAAATTGCCCTGCCCGTCGACCACCGGATAGCGCTGGGAGAAATCCTGCGCCATGCGCACCATCGCGTCGTAGACCGACTGCGCCGTGCGGTGGAACTTACCGATGACGTCGGCGATACGGGCGCATTCTTGAACGCCGAGTTCGGACGGATGCCCATCTCGCTCATGGCGTGGATGATGCGCCGATGCACCGGCTTCAGACCGTCGCGCACATCGGGCAGCGCCCGGTGCATGATCGTCGACAGGGCATAGGCGAGATAACGCTCCTCGAGCGCCGCCTTCAGATCGATCGGTTGTATGTGGTCGCCGCCGTCGCCGGGCGGAATAAGACTTTTCCCCATGGCCCTCAACTAGACGAGAACACCGCAAACAGCAAGGAATCCCGGCATTCCGGCTGTGGATTACCGGGAGTGTGACAATCGTCACCGAGAAGACGGCAGATCGCTTTGCACGAATGAAAGCGGTGGAAGTTTCCAACCGGACCCATATAAAAGGAACCAATGATTTTCAGTGGCGAAATCCCCCGATTTCACGAAAGGACCGTTTGATGACCCACTTCCGCACCACCACCAGGCTTTTGATGGCAAGCGCCGCCTTCGCCGTCCTGTCCGGTCAGGCCTTCGCCGCCATCGACGGCCAGGATCTGCTCGCCAAGATCAACGCCGCCTATTCCGCCGGCAGCGGCGTACTGAAGGCCGAATCGATCGAGGTCAACGGCAATGACGTCGTCCTCAAGGGTACGACCTTCACTGCCACGGGCCCGCAGGAAAAGTCGATCATGCTAGGCAATCTGACGCTGCAGGACGTGACCGCGGAGGACGGCGGCGCCTACCACATCGACCGCATCGAGTTCCCCGAGGTCAACGTCACCGAGGAAAAGACCAGCTTCAATGTCAAGGACCTCTATCTCGCCGGCGTGCGGGTCCCCGGTAGCACGACGGGCGACGACCTGAACTCGTTGATGATGTATGAGGAAGCCCATAGCGGTCCGATCATTGTGACGAATGACGGCAAGCAGGTCTTCGCAATTTCGGAGGCGAGCGG
Source organism: Rhizobium sp. (assembly GCA_020621905.1). Classification (GTDB taxonomy): domain Bacteria; phylum Pseudomonadota; class Alphaproteobacteria; order Rhizobiales; family Rhizobiaceae; genus Allorhizobium. The sequence goes on along the minus strand of JAHRYZ010000047.1, from coordinate 1,235 downwards.
GTCGGTCTCGCTCGCGGAGGATGAAAGCTCGCTGTCGTTCGAGGGCAGCGTCACCGGCATCAAAGCGGATCTCACCAGCGTCGAGGACGCCAATAGCAAGGACGCGATCGACGGACTCGGCCTGCAGACGGTCAATGGCGACATCAGCGTCAGCGGCAGTTGGGAACCGGCGTCCGGCACGATCAACCTCGAAGACTATACCTTCGACTTTACGGATATCGGCAGCCTGTCCTTGTCGCTCGCCCTTTCCGGCTACACGATGGATCTGGTCAAGCAGTTTCAGGAGACCGCCCGCACCATGCAGGCCGATCCGAACAACGAGCAGGCTCAGCAGGCTGCGGGAATCGCCATGTTCGGCCTGATGCAGCAGATGTCTTTCAAGAGCGCGCAGATCAGCTTCGAAGACGCCGGCATCACCAAGCGCGGCCTCGACTATGCCGGCAAGCAGCAGGGGTCGGACGGCGAACAGATGGCGCAGATGGTCAAGGGCATGCTGCCGATTCTGCTCGCCCAGGCCAAGCTCGGCGCGCTGCAGAACGAAGTCTCCGAAGCCGTCAACGCCTTCATTGACGATCCGAAGAACATCACCGTCACTGCGGAGCCGGAAAAAGAGGTCCCGTTCCCGATGATCATGGGAGCTGCGATGGGCGCGCCGGAAAGCGTGCCGGCCCTGCTCGGCGTCTCCGTCACCGCGAACGACGAATAACGACTTCCGCCGATCGCGAACCGATCTGCGCTCCCGGCCGAACCCGGCCGGGAGCGACAGTATATCCCACGCTTGAGGATTGACCGGCGCGCGACTTCCGCTAAGGCTAGCCCACGGGATCTATCGCCTCTACGGCTCTCTTCTCGGAACGGAACATCATGCTCGGCTGGCTGCAGCGCCCCGTCAACATCTCCGAAAAACTCGAAGGGCACGACTTCGAGCCGGCCCATGCCGACTATTACGGCGGCAAGCCCAATCGTCCCCTCAACCTGCTTCTCCAGGCGCGAACCGACTTCCTGTCCGTCTGGCGCGTCGGCGATTTCAAGGAAAAGGTCAGTTCGATCCGGATTCTGGGCCGGCAGATCGTCCTGGTCAATTCGCCCGATCTGATCCGCTACGTGGTCGTCAACCGCCACGACAACTTCGAGCGCAAGTCCCCGCAGATGCGGCGCGCGCTCGAATACCTGCTGGGCGACGGCCTGTTCATCTCCGACGGAGAAACCTGGAAGCAGCGCCGCTCGCTGGTCAA